>NZ_JBHYKH010000034.1:0-3419 GCF_042741275.1 Streptomyces sp. NPDC058964 | reverse complement strand
GCGCGACCGGGGCGGGGTGCCGGCACCTAGCTCACGTGGACGCTCGCGCGGGACGGGGTCCAGGGCGCTGACGGCGTCTACGGGGCGCAGAAGAAGACGGCGACCTTCACCATGGTGATCTCCAAGAAGTTCGTGCAGACGCGCATGAACGGATCGACGGTGGGCTACGGCGGCGAGTACGACATCTCGGACGTGCCGCACGCCATGCAGCTGACGACGTCCGGCACGTTCATCCACGGCAACTACCGGTACGACAAGGGCAACCCGCCCTTCGGCGAGCAGGGCACCAGCCACGGCTGCGTCGGACTCCAGGACGTACAGGGTGCGCAGGGGGCCACGACCGCCAAGTGGCTCTACGACAACTCGCTCATCGGGGACGTCGTGATCGTGAAGAACTCCCCCGGCAAGACCGTGTCCCCGGACAACGGGCTCGATGGCTGGAACATGTCGTGGAGCGAATGGCGCGCCGGCAGCGTCGCGTGACCGGCGGACCCCGGGGCGGGACGGACTCCCCGGATCCCGCCGGGTCTGCAGAATCGCGGGTGAGTGCAAGAAGTGCCGTCTGACCGGCCGGTTCTGACGGCATGCCGGGCCGTGCGGGAACCTTCCGGACGGCCCGGGCGTTTTCCCGGCGCACGTTTTCTCGGTTCCCGGACATGATGTCCGACCGAGGGGCTACGGTATGCACCCACAAGGTGACATGCAGCAACGCCGGGAGAAGCCTTGAGCGTTCCGTACGAGACGACAGCGTACGAACCAGCCGAGTCGCCCGAGTCTCCGGAGGAGCATCTCGCGCGACTCCTCGGTCGTGCCCTGAACTCCTTCGAGCTGCCCGACGAAGTGATATGGCAGCTCGACTGTGCGCTGGCGCACGACAGTTCGCTGCACTCCGCGCACCACAGCGCGGGAGTGCACCGGGAGACGTACCGGCACACGTGGCTGCTCGCCGACGGCTCGGCGGTCACGCTCTGGGAGCTCGTCCACAACACCGCGCCGGGCAGCGACCCGCAGCACGAGGTCTACGTGGACGAGGAGGAGCTGCACGCGGCCGACGGCCGGCTGCCGCTGCCCCCGGACACCCCGGACTTCGAGCTGCCGGTACTGGTGCAGCCGGCGCCGGTCCTCGAGCCGCGGCACGCGTACGTTCCGGACGACTCGGCGGACCACGCGCGCCGGCTGCTGCGCCGTGCGGAGAACCCGGACCGGCCGGGCGCGGAGACGACCGCGCTGCTGGCGACGGCGTTCGCCCACCAGATCACCCAGGCCTTCGGCCGCCCGGGGCGGGCCGGCCGGGTGGGGCTGTGCTTCTCGCTCTACGAGCACGCGTTCCTGCTGCGCGACGGCGAGGAGCTCTCCCTGTGGGAGGTCGAGCACACGGCGACGCCCGACGGACGGCACATGTGCGAGGTGTACGTCACGGAGGAAGCGGCCCGGGACGCCATGGAGCGGCGGGCCGCACGGCAGGCCTGAGACGTCCTGTCCGGCCGCGGCTTCTCCGGCACGCTCCGCCGGACGGGGCGATGCGCCTAGTGCTCGCCGAGCTGTCGTACGAGGCCCGCGAACGCGTCCCGCTCCGCCGGGGTCAGCTCGACGGACTCCACGTGGGGAGGGGCCGGGCGCTGGGGCGGGAGGGCCTGCAGCGGGTGGAGCTGCGGGTGGTCGACCTGCGACGGGCGGCCCGAGCGTCGTGCGGCGGCCGCGGAGCGGGTGCGGCGGGTGTGCATCAAAAAGATGATCCAGGCCGCGGTCACCAGGACCAGACCGGCCACGCCGGCCAGCTGGAGAATCGAGACGTGCTCAGGCATACGCTCCAGTAGACACCACGGTCCGGGACTTTGGCCCCGGACCGTGACGTATCTCGCAGGTGCCGTGAACAACTCACAGCGCCCCAAAGGGACAAGGGCGGCGGACGATCACGCCGCTACCGGCTGCTTCGTCTCCGCCGTCGCCGCCGGGTCCGCCGCCGACCCGGTGACCGCGGCCTCGGGGGCCTGCTTGCGCATGCCCTTCAGGATGACCACCAGCGCCGTCGTGACACACACACCGGCCGCGATGGCGACCAGGTAGAGGAACGGGTTGCCGATCAGCGGGACCACGAAGATGCCGCCGTGCGGGGCGCGCAGGGTGGCGCCGAAGGCCATCGACAGGGCGCCGGTGACCGCGCCGCCGACCATCGCCGACGGGATGACGCGCAGCGGGTCCGCCGCGGCGAACGGGATCGCGCCCTCCGTGATGAAGGAGGCGCCCAGCACCCAGGCCGCCTTGCCGTTCTCGCGCTCGGTCTGGGTGAAGAGCCTGCCGCGCACGGTCGTGGCCAGGGCCATCGCCAGCGGCGGGACCATACCGGCCGCCATGACCGCGGCCATGATCTTCATCGCGGAGCCGCTGGGGGCGGCGACCGCGATGCCGGCCGTGGCGAAGGTGTACGCGACCTTGTTGACCGGGCCGCCGAGGTCGAAGCACATCATCAGGCCGAGCAGGGCGCCCAGCAGGACGGCGTTCGAGCCGGTGAGACCGTTCAGCCAGTCCGTCATGGCCCTCTGCGCGGAGGCGATGGGCTTGCCGATCACGACGAACATCAGGAATCCGACGATCGCCGAGGAGATCAGCGGGATCACCACCACCGGCATGATGCCGCGCAACGCCGTCGGGATACCGACCCTCTGGATCGCCATCACCACACCACCGGCGATCAGACCGGCCGCCAGACCGCCGAGGAAGCCCGCGTTGATCGTGAGGGCGATCGAGCCGCCGACGAAGCCGGGGACGAGGCCCGGCCGGTCCGCCATGCCGTACGCGATGTAGCCGGCCAGGACCGGGATCAGGAAGCCGAAGGCCACGACACCGATCTGGAAGAACAGCGCGCCCCAGCTGTCGGCCTGTGCCCACACGAAGTGGTCCATCACCGACGGCGCCTTATTGATCTTGTAACCGCCGATCGCGAACCCGAGGGCGATCAGCAGACCGCCCGCCGCCACGAAGGGAACCATGTAACTGACGCCGGACATCAGCCACTTGCGGAGCTTGGTGCCGTAGCCCTCGGCGGAGTCGCCCGCACGCTCGACCGGGGTGCCGCCGGAGGGGGCCGCCGCCGTCAACTCGCCGCGCTCCGCCTTGCCACGGACCTCGGCTATCAGTTCGGCGGGACGGCTGATGCCCGCCTTCACGCCGACGTCGACGGTGGGCTTCCCGGCGAAGCGGTCCTTGTCGCGGACCGGAACGTCGTGCGCGAAGATCACGCCGTCCGCCGCCGCGATCACGGCCGGGTCGAGCCGGGTGAAGCCGGCCGAGCCCTGCGTCTCGACGAGGACCTCGACGCCGGCCTCGCGGCCCGCGCTCTCCAGCGACTCGGCCGCCATGTAGGTGTGCGCGATGCCGGTGGGGCAGGAGGTGACGGCGACCACCGCGCGGTCCCAGAC
>NZ_JBHYKH010000033.1:26115-34883 GCF_042741275.1 Streptomyces sp. NPDC058964 | reverse complement strand
CCGGGGGTACGCGCCGGCCGTGCGGGCGCCCGGGAGGCGGACGCCCCGGCGGGTCGGGGGAGGCGGGGCCGCGCTGCCGTCCTGGACCGACGGCATGACCACCGGCCACAAGGCGACCGCCGCCGACCTGCGCACCACGCCCCCGGACCCCGCCTCCGGCCTGTCCGCCGACTGGACCCCCCGCCCCGCGGGCGCCGCGGGCCCCCCCCGCGCGGCGCCCGGCGCGGTGTGTGTGGCCGGGGGGGCGGGGCGCCCCCTCCGCGTTTCCGCGAACGGGGCTGATGCCGTCACTTCCGGTGACGTGAGCCAGGACTGTGGTCGTTCCCGGCGGGAGTGCTGCCGTGCTCCTGCGGGGATTTCGTATGTCTTCCGCGCACGGGGTTTCCACCCCGGCCGGAACTCGTTGGACACGACGTCAGAATCACCTGAGGTGACGAGAGTTGCCGAGGAAGGAACACGATGAAGTCCCTGAAGGCTGCCGCTGTCGTTGCCGGTTCCGTGGCCCTCGTTGGCGCCGCCGCGCCCGCGTTCGCCCACAGCACCGCCGACCTCACGCCCGCCAGCCTCAATGGCGCCGTGAACACGATCACCAAGGGTCCCCTCGACGTGCACGACGTGATGCCCCTGCGGCACCAGTCGGACGCCCTCAACACCGAGAACAAGGGTTCCGTACTCAACACGGTGAAGGGCGTGACGGGTGCCCTCAACCAGCGCAGCCCGCTGCTGGGCGGTCTGCCGCTGCACAGCTGACCCGCCCGCCGGGGTGTTCGAGGGACGTCGAGAGGCGTCCCTCTTTCGTGTGGACGCCCCCAGCGGTATCCGCCGGCCGGGTGATGACGCGCCCGGCCGCTCACCGGCCCGTCGATAAGGTCGCGCGGTGACCTCAATCTCAAGCGAAGCGCGCCCCTTCCGCGGCGCCGAGCTCGGCACCCTCGTCATCCTCCCCTGGAGCGGCGAGACTTCCGACGGAACCGACATGCCGTACCTGCTCGCCTACTCCCTCGGAGACGCGGAGGGCGGCCCGGCGGCGACCGCGGCAGCGGTCGCGCACCTGCTGGAGCTCAACGGCCTGCGGGTCGGCGGAGACGTGGTCGACGGCACCAACAAGCCGAGCCTGCCGGTGACCCTGCTGGTCGAGGCCGGCCAGGCCGTCCTCACCATGCCGCAGCTCAAGGCCCAGTGCGCAGTGCCGCCGCAGTGGCTCACGGCGGTGGCCCAACGCGGCTGTGCCTACCTCGTGTTCACCACCCGTCCATGGCCCGAGGCCCGTCCCGGTACGCCGGTCGAGCCGGAGGCGCTGGCCTCGTTCGCCGGTGCCGAGGAGACCTTGAACGCCGCCGCGCACGTCGTCCTGCCGGCCCGCAGCCTGCGCGGCTGATGCGCCGGACGGCGGGCGCCGGCCGCACGTTCTCGCTGATGCTCGTGCTCACGGGGGCGGCGGGGCTGCTGGCCTCCTGGGCCATCACCATCGACAAGTTCAAACTGCTGGAGAACCCGGCCTTCGTCCCGGGGTGCAGCCTGAACCCGGTGGTGTCCTGCGGCAGTGTGATGAAGAGCGAGCAGGCCTCGGTCTTCGGCTTCCCCAACCCGATGCTGGGCCTGGTTGCCTACGGCATCGTGATCTGTGTAGGCATGAGCCTGCTGGCCGGGGCCGCGTTCCCCGGCTGGTACTGGCTGACCTTCGAGGCCGGGTGCCTCTTCGGCATCGGATTCGTGTCGTGGCTGCAGTTCGAGTCGCTGTACCGGATCAACGCGCTGTGCCTGTGGTGCTGTCTGGCGTGGATCGCCACGATCATCATGTTCTGGTACCTGACGTCCTTCATCGTGGGGAACGGCTTCCTGCCCGCACCGGATCCGCTGAAAGCCTTCCTCGGCGAGTTCACCTGGGTGCTGCCGCTGCTGCACATCGGGGTCGTCGGCATGCTGATCCTGACCCGGTGGTGGGACTTCTGGACGAGCTGACCCATGCTGCCGGGCACGCCCGAGGGACCGCGGTACGTCGGGGGCCGGCTCCGCCCGGAGCGCGCCGTGCCCCGGCGGCGGCCCACCACCGGCCCGCCCGGCGCCGGTCCACGGGCTCCGCTGCCGCGCGTCCTCGGCGACGGCTTCGACCGTGGGGCGTGGACGCCCCCGTCTCCGGCTCAGGACCCTCGCACCCGACGCCTCCCGGACTCCCTCCGAGCGTGCCCGTGATCACGACTTCCGGCGGCCGAGCCCTTTTCAGATGACGCCGCGGAGCTCAGGGCAGCCGTCGTAGGGGTGTTCCCGCCAGATAGGCGCGGATGTCCTCGACCGCCTGTCCGTAGTAGGCGGCGTAGTTGTCCCGCGAGACGTAACCGAGGTGCGGAGTGGCGAGGAGGCGCGGGGCGGTGCGCATCGGATGGCCGGCGGGGAGCGGCTCGATGTCGAACACGTCGACTCCGGCACCGGCGATGCCACCCGAATGGAGCGCGGCCAGCAGGGCGTCCTGGTCGACGATCGCCGCGCGGGACGTGTTGACCAGGTAGGCGGTCGGCTTCATCAGGGCGAGTTCGGCCGGGCCCAGCAGGCCGCGGGTGCGGTCGCCGAGAGCCAGATGGACGGAGACGAAGTCGCTGGTGGCCAGCAGGTCCTCCTTGGAGGGTGCCCGTTCGACACCCACCTCTCCGGCCCGTTCCTCGGTGAGGTTCCGGCTCCAGGCGCTGACGTGCATGCCGAAGGCGAGCCCGACCCGTGCCACTCTGCCGCCGATCTTGCCGAGTCCGAGCAGGCCGAGGCGCCGCCCGTGCAGGTCGGCACCGACGGTGGACTGCCAGGCACCGCCGGAGCGAAGGGAGCTGTTCTCCTCGACGATGCCGCGGGCGAGGCCGAGCAGCAGCGCCCAGGTCAGTTCGGCCGGTGGGGCCGGCGAACTCGTCGTGCCGCACACGGTGACGCCGTGCGCCTCGGCGGCGGCGTAGTCGATGACGCTGTTGCGCATGCCGGAGGCGACGAGCAGTCGCAGCCGGGGCAGCCGAGTGAACAGCGAGCCGGGGAACGGCACGCGTTCCCGGAGGGTGACCACGATGTCGAAATCGGTGAGGGCCGCGGCGAGGGCGTCCTCGTCGGCGATGTGCTCGCGCAGGGAGACGACCTCGACCTCCTTCTCCAGCACCGACCAGTCCGCCGATTCGGCCGCCACCCCCTGGAAGTCGTCCAGCACCGCACAGCGAAGTCGCACGTCGTCTCTACCTCCCGCGGCCGAACCTGCTCCGAACAGTAAAAGCGCCCTGCCGAGGGAGGGCGGAGACTGGGCGCCCCCGGCAGGACTCGAACCTGCGGCCAAGCGCTGGAAGGCGCTTGAGCGGACCCCTGGACGAGTAGGCCTGACCTGGCTGTTTCCGGACGCGGAATCCGCACGATCGGTGACTTCGAGACGCATTCGACCGGCGAGGAAGCGGCCCGCAGGCGCAGCACCGTAAGCAGCGCGTCGTCCACGTCCACCACGCCACACCCTCAGGTCGCACTCGTGGCCGTGAGGCCCGAAGACGCGGTCGGCACCACTGACCCCGGTCAGATGCCCTCGTCACGCGTCGTGGCGGGGCATCGGGTCGGGTTCAAGATGACAGAGTCGCTCACTGGCAGTACCACCTGCCGGAAGACGAACTGCCCTGGGACACGTGGGAGCGGTGGGAGGACAAGGGGTGCCCTACGCCGAGCCGACCACCTGGCTGGCCCGCCACGCCCGCACCCGTCTCCAGGCCCACGGTGCTCCTGACGAACTGCTCCAGCGCATACGCCTGCTGGGCGGATCCGCATTGGCCCGGCTACAGGTACTGAGGTCATCAGGCAGGGGGCCTGTGTTGCCCGTGTGACGTATGCGCACGCAACGCCGCTGTACCTACGGAGTAGTTGTATGGGACAGCCTCGCTGCCGTGGAGTCCATGGCAGCCCTGGAAGGGATACAAGAGTGGCACCTCAGGCAGCACGTCACCGGCGTTCGGCAAAGCGCCGCCTCATCGGCGCAGGCGCCGTGGCGACCGTGGCCGGGATCGCGCTCACCGCGACGCTCGTAGTGAACGCCGACGCCGCGTGGACGTCCGTGTGGAATGTCACCGCGTCCGGCTGGTCCGGCCAGGACGACCCCCAGGTCTCCATCGACCGCTCCGGCGATGCGCTGCTCGCCTGGGCGGCCATGGACAATGCGAACAGCTCCTACTTCCGCGTACAGACCCGGGTGAAGTACGCAAACGGCACCCTGGGTGCGACCCGCACCCTGTCCCCGGACGGCCGCGCCATCAGCTGGGTGCAGGCCGACTCCGATGACACCGGCGACTCGTCGGTGGTGTGGCAGCAGGACAGCACCGTCGTCGGCCGCCGGGTCGCGTCCTCCGGCAGCCTCGTCGGCTCGCTGCAGATGCTCTCCACCCCCGGGTCGCCCGCAACCACGCCCTCGGTCGCCGTGACGCCCGGCGGCAGCTCGATGGTGGCGTGGACGGAGATCCGCGACGGTAGCTGGTACGCGGTGGCCCGTCGGCTGAAGCTCGACGGCACGCTCGGCGCGGTGCACACACTCGGCTCGGGCTCGGCGGAGCCGCCGGCCATCGGCGTGGACCGCAACGGTCAGTTCGTCGTCGCCTGGGTACGCGGCTCCGAGGTGGTGGCCAAGCGGATGACCGCGACCTCGATCTCCGCGGCGAAGGTGCTCACCACGCCGATCGCGGCGTACGGCGGCTTCGGCATGGTTCGGGTCGGCGTGGACCGGGACGGCGACGCGGTGATCAGCTACCGCTCCGGCGGCGGCGACCGCTCGCAGGTCTGGGCCTCGCGCTGGAGCCACACCGGCACGCTGTCGAACCCGCTGCGTATCTCGACATCCACGGAGAACGTGGACTTCCACCACACCCTCGGGACGGACCTGGACGGCGACTCGATGATCGTGTGGGTACGCAACAACGCCGGCAAGCGCGAGCTGTACGGCCGCAAACTCTCCGCCGGCGGCACCCTCGGCGCCATCACGTCGCTGGGCGCCGGCGACCGCCCCGACCTCGCCCTGGACGACGACGGCGACGGCATGCTGGTGTCGCAGACCACCACGGCCATCTCCACGCCGCCGTACAGCGTCACGAAGGCCACCGCCCGGCTGATCAGCCGCTCCGGCACCTTCGGCAGCGTGAAGACGCTCACGACGGACGGCCGCGTGCCACAGGTCGCGGCGCGTCCGACGGCCGTGTTCACGACCACGTGGCAGCAAGAGTCGTATCCGTACACGATCAAGGCGATCACTGGTCCTTGACCTGTCTTGGTCGCAGGCCGGTGGCGGCGCATCCTCCGGACCAACCCCCTGCCCAGAGGCAAGGAGTCGACGGCCGCCACCAAGACCACGAACGCCGTGGACAAGTGGTCCTTGCTCAATCCCGAACAGGCGACGGCGATCCTGGACTGGATCAGGCGCCGGCCGCGCGGAGGTCAGCGGCTCCACGCCTTCTTCGCCACGTTGTACTACTGCGGCCCCCGGCCCGAGGAAGCCGTAGCCATGCGGGTGGAGGACGTGACCCTGCCCGAGCCCGGCGCCGACGACCAGTGGTGCGAGTTGCTGTTCCACACGGCGACCCCGGAGGTCGGGAAGCAGTGGACCGAAACGGGAGAGATCCACGAGCAGCGCGATTTGAAAGGCCGTGCGGAGGGTGAGACGCGCACCGTTCCCGGGCATCCGGCCCTCACGCGCATCCTGCGGCAGCACGTCCAGGACGAACAGCTCCAGCCGGGTGATCTGCTCTTCCAGGGGGAGTTCGGGGGCATCCTCGCCGGCTCTGTCATCCGTCGGGCGTGGCGCAGTGCGCGTAAGGCCGTCCTGCCTCCGCACGTCTTCAAGTCGCCCACCGGGCGTCGTACGTACGACAACCGGAACACGCAGCTGACCAAGTGACTCAACGACGGCATCCCGCCCGCCCAGGTGGCGGAGTGGGCCGGGAACAGCGTCGGCGTGCTGCTGTCCACCTACGCCTGGTGCGTGGAGGGCCAGCTGCCGGACCTCGAGCGGAGGCTTGAAACTGCCGTTGATCCACCCGAGCCGCCGTCGGCCGACTGACCTCTCGGCCGCCGCGAACTTCGACACGTATTCGGCACAGGCACCCGCAAGACCCCGGTGACAGCCGGACGGCCCCGGAGTACTCCCATGATCGACGGGGGAGTGCCCAGGGCCTCGTCGTGTCGTATGAAACCTGCTCTGACCAGCAAAAAGCCCTCCCAAAAGGGAGGGCGGAGACTGGGCGCCCCCGGCAGGACTCGAACCTGCGGCCAAGCGCTTAGAAGGTGCGGGCAGGCCTTGGTGATTCGACCCGATCGGCGTACGCCAGCACCGGGCCGGACCGCTGGAGGTCGCTGCCGTCTGCCGTCGTTGCCGTCAGGATTGCCGTCACCGCGAGCGATGGGGCCGGGAGGACGTCCGCTGCTGTTGGCGCGCGAGCGGTACGTGCGGTGAACCCTCTTCAGGTGGTGTGCGCTCCCTTTGTGCGCTGTTGCCACCTTGTGTGACTCGCCTGGGCGCAGCACGGTTTAGGTGGACGCTGCTCGGTGCCTGCAGGACCACCAGGGAAGGGCGGTACGTTGTGGGTTCAGCCAGTCAGTGGGCACGTGAGACCTTCGGGGACATAGCCGGCGAACTGGCCGATATCATCCCGGCTTGCCTCGTCCGGGCTCATGATCGGGCACGCACCGGGCAGGAGGGCGTCCATACCCAGACGCTCGAAGCCTACGGACATGGCCTCTACGCTGTGCAATACGAGGAACTGGCCGCCGGCATCTCCGGACTCGGGGAACAAGTACGCATGCAAGGACGAACGATGATGCTCGTCCGCGGCCACCTGCTGTATCCCCTCCGCTACGCGAAGAAGGACGTGCCTGTCACGGCTGCACGTCTCCGTCGGGCCACGGGTTTCCGAGCAGAACTGATCCGGCGACACGGCCCGCCTCCTCTGCAGCAGGCATTCGACCTGGATTGGGGAGAACTTGAGGACTCCGAGGTGCACCCAGACCTGGAGCTGCTCCCCGAAGACGTGGGGCTCGTCCTCGTCGCCTACGCCTGCTCCATGGGGGAGGGTGTCATGCGTATTGAGTGGGGTTCCGCGGAACTGCGCCGCGAGGACCGGTACCTGATCTGGCATCGTCACGAGCCGCTGCCCATCGCAGGTTGACCCCGAGCGGTGAGCGAGCTAGCCGCCGACGAGACGCCTAACGCCCTTGCGAACCCTGCTGGCTCTCCGGGCGTGATTATGGAGATCCAGGTAGTCAATCTCGTCAGCGCGTCCGTTTCTTTTGAGGCGAACGAGTGCTCCGCGGGGATCATACTCGGGCAGCTCAATACCGATGCCGTGATACCGGGCAGCCGCTTCTACCCATTCTGCAGCAGGATTGTATGAGTAAACCCTTTGGCGGCGAACCCTTACGATGGGGAGCTTGGGCCCCTCATAGATGTCGATTCTTCCCGACGCGGGAGGCATAGCCGGCATGAACATTAGACACTTCTCCAGCATGCCATTCTGGCGGATCCATCGAGCCTCGCGGAATGTTCCCTCCTTCACCGAAGGGAGCATCACGATTAGATCCGCTTTCTCCGCGAGCCTTATGAACGTATTCCACCAGTTCTTGTCAGAGGTAAGAAGGCGCGCTGCACCCTCGGCTTCTCCAGGCTTTCCCAGCGCCACGAAAAGCCGGTCACGCTTGAAAGCCCTTCGAAATACCAGCTCCATGTCAATATGCTGAGCGGGCTTACCATCGCTAGTTTGCGCGCCCGACGGGAGCTGAGCGGTACTGAAAAAGGGCCGCAGATAGAGCACGTAACTTTGGTGCGTTTCTGATTTCCCCTGAATTATAGATGAGAGTAACTTCTCAGAGTCCTCATCAATTCGATGCTGATGTCGAAGGTTGTCAAACTTCCACAAGTAGACGAAGGCATGCATGATGAAAAAGTGAGAGGCTAAGGCGGCTACTAAGTACCGGCCATCAAAGGGCGCGCCTCGGTGAGACCACCCGATAACACCCCACGGAAGCCCCGCCTTAATAAAAAGGTACGCCGGCACCAGTACGAACGGTGCGAATAGGCGACTGAGCCAGGTGGGCTGATGGTTGATCATTCGATTGATAAGTTCGCAGGCGACCGCCACACCAACGTACCCCAGAACGAGGAGTATGCCGTGCCGCCAGACCAGCCAGCCAAATACAGAGAACGCGGTGGCAGTCAAAATCAGTGTAAATACCGCCAAGATGCAAGAGCAGCTACGCCCAGCCTCCTTGGACCATCCCCCTGCATACAGGTCATCGATACCCGGGTTCACCAGTGCGGCTATCACAAACACGCCTATAAACCCGAGAAATACAAGGACCCCTTCCTTCCAAAGCAGCACCAGGAGCATGCAAACGGCCGCAAGCCATACGAGGCAGCACCCAAGTACCCCAACGGCCACCCCAGAAAAGCATCCGATGGAACCTAAATTACGCCACCTCAAGACAATGCCTCCTAGCTTTGCTCCGCCAATGACGGGGCCCTAAGCTTGATTGCCATGTGACGGTGCACTCTAGCGCACCCGTGAGTGCGAGAGTGCTTTCCTTGCATAATCGATCACTACCGTTCGGTTCAATGTGGCTGAAGTTGTCAGTTGTAACGGTTGCACACGGCAATGCGACTTCGTGAGCTCGCGGTTCGCTGCGCCCATCCAGGTCCGGGCGGTCGCTACAGGCAGCGAGCTCCGAAGTAGCGGGGGCGCCCCCCCCCCGCGCCGCGGGGGGGGGACCCCAAAAACAGCCCGCGC
>NZ_JBHYKH010000033.1:0-26105 GCF_042741275.1 Streptomyces sp. NPDC058964 | reverse complement strand
GGCGGGGGGGCCCCCCCCGCCCCCCCGCCCACCTACCCCCCCCCCCCCCCCGCCCGGCGGGGGGGGCCGCACCCCAACACCCCGGGGGGGGCCGGCCCCGCGACGCAGGCTTTTCCGTCAGCGGCCTGGGAAGCCTGGATGACAGGGCGATGTGAAGTGGACAAACATACAGATCGCCTCAAGAACAATAGGAGTTGTTCTTCTTTCGCGCACGGCCATTCTCAATGAGCTTGACTCTTGTTCGCCGCGCATCAAAAGCATCTTGGATCCAGCTCTTTAGCGATGAGCCACTGTCTGGATACGCATAATACCGCGCATACCCAATATCCGCCCCATCCTCTCTTACGACATTGTCGTCGACCCTGGCCGGCAGAGCTCCACCTGTCCTTTTGCCAGAAGGTAAGTCGGGCAAGTCCGTCTACCAACGCAACCTCGTCGCCGGGCTCGCCCCGATGGACGTCGCTCTGGTCGGGATCGACTGCAAGCAGGGGGTGGAGCTGTTCCCGCTGGCCCGCCGGTTCTCCGCGCTCGCCGACAACCCCGACACCGCCGCCGAACTCCTTGATGCCCTCGTGACCCGCATGGAGGACGTCTACCAGCTCATCCGCGCCGAGCAGCGCATCACCTCGGCCGTTCCGGACGCGGAGATCGCCGCCGACATCTGGGACCTGCCCGACCACCTTCGCCCGACCCCGGTCGTGGTCCTGGTCGATGAAGTCGCCGAACTCGCCCTGAGCACGAAGAAGAACGACCCCCGCCGCGATCGGATCATTAGGGCCCTGGTCCGTCTCGCGCAGCTCGGCCGGGCCGCCGGCATCTATCTGGAGATCTGCGGTCAGCGCTTCGGGTCCGAACTCGGCGACGGCATCACCATGCTCCGCGCCCAGCTCACCGGCCGCACCGCACACCGCGTCAACGACGAAGCCTCAGCCAAGATGGCCTTCGGCGACATCTCCCCGGACACCGTCCTGGCCGCGATCCAGATCCCCGCCGAGATGCGAGGGATCGCCATCGCCGGAGACTCCACCGGCGGCTGGCACCGCATCCGTGCCCCGCACACCTCCCTGCGCCAGGCGGTCAACATCTGCAACCGGCACGCACAGCGCACCCCGGACCTGCCCGAACTGGCCCCCTTCCGGCCCGAGCTGACCGGGACCTCTGGAACTCCGGCGGCGCTGTCCAAGACGGCTCCCGCCGCCGTCTGACCTCCTCGCTCCACGGTTGGCGCGACCAGCTTTCGCGCCAGGTCCCTACCCCTGCCATGTCTGAAGAAGGAGAGGCCCTCTCATGCCCCAGTCACTGACAGCGCTGGATGACCTCCTCCCCGACGACTTCCTCGGTCAGCTCGCTGCCCTGCGGGAGGCACGTGATCAGTTGGACCAGCAGATCCGCGCCTACCTGGCCTACGGACGGGAGTTCACCGGCCCCCGGCCCTACACGCTGGCCTCACTGGCTGAAGCGGCCGGGCTGTCGATCTCCGGAGTCCGTACCGCCTACACAACCGCCGACCGCGACGCCGTGGCTCGCGCCCTGGGCCGAGGCCCCCGGAGCCGGTCATGAGGATGTCCGCCCGCCCGCTCCGCCTGGACGCCGTCCTCGTGCAAGCCGTCATCGCCGGAGCCCTGTCCTTCGCCCACCTCCACGACCTGGCCGCCGCTGCCGGACAGGACGGCTGGAAGGCCTGGGCCTACCCGGTCAGCGTCGACCTGCTCCTGGTCGCCGCCTGGCGCCGCCTCCGTACGGACGGCCCGTCCAGGCTCGCCTGGTGCTGGTTCCTCATAGCGCTGTTCGCCTCGCTCGGCGCCAACGTCGCCACTGCCGGATTCCTCGACCTGGCCAACCCACCCGCCCTGCTCCGCCTCGGCATCGCCGGATGGCCCGCCCTCGCCTTCCTCGGCGGCACCCTCCTCGCCCACTCAGCAGACCACCAGATCCCGGATCCGCCGGCACCCACCCCGGCCCCGGAACGCGCACCCGTCACCAACGTGGAACTGGAACCCGAGCCGGTGCCTGATCCGGAGCCCGCCCCGGCTCTGACGGAAGAAGTTCCAGCCCTTCTGGCCGCTGCACCGGCCGCCGCGCCCGCGGTGCCTGCCGTCCTCGTCGACCACGCCCGCAAGGTCGCCGACGAGTACCGCGATCGCACCGGGTCCCCGATCGACACCGACACCCTGCGCGCCCGCCTCGGCGTCCCGCCCCACCTCGCCGACGCCATCGCCGCCCAGCTCGCCTGACCCGGAAGGAGAACCACCGCGATGCCCGCCCGAGACCACTTCCACTCCGTGATGCGGATCGGCCCGGTGCAGATCGGCACCCACCGCGACCGCAACGGCCAGACCAAGCACGCCGCTGTCTGCAGCTCCGACGGCTGCGGCTGGTCCGCCGACTACTCAAGCCAGGCCGCCGCCCAGCTCGCCGCCCGCACCCACCGCTGCAAGGTCCGCTAGGAGACACCGCCATGCAGGTCCCGCTCTGGTTCGCCCTCGCCGTCGTCGGCTACCTCGGTGTCAAGTTCCTCCGCCCGCCCTGGTGGCTCGTCGCCGTCCTGCTCCTGGGCGGCTACCTCCTCGCCGACAGCATCCTCGCCCCCGCCATCGACACCGCCATCAAGAAGTAACCGCACCCGAAGGGAGAGCCGCCATGTTCCGCCCGAAGATCCCGACCATGCCGACCCCGACCGGCCTCACCTCCCCGCCCGCCGTTGTTGAGGCGACCGAGGTCCAGCACGCCCCCACCGCACCCGCCTCGGCTCCTGCTCCGGCCGCTCAGGGCACGTCCCGGCCCACCATTCAGCTCAGCCCGGGCGCCGTGATCGCCCTGCTCGGCGGCGGCACCGCCGTGGTCCTGGTCGTCGGCGCCGTCCTCGTCTTCATGCTTCTCGCCGTTGCCATCACTGGCGCGTCCGTCGCCGTCTGCGCCCTGGTGATCCGCTCCCTGATCAACGCCGAAGCCAAGCGCCGCTGACCGGTCCCCGAGGCGACGCACAAGCCGCCAAGCACGCCGCCGCCTCCGGGACCGGACTGCTCAAGCCAACCGCCATCGCCAAGGAGAACGCCCATGGACCCGCAGATAGCCGCCAGCGTCGTGCCGTTACTCGGCTGGGCCGTGCACGGCGGCATCCTCAGCCGCCGCCTCGCCACCGCCCGCCGCGACCCGCTCACTGGCCTGCACACCCGCGCCGGATGGACCGCCCGCGCCGAACACGTCATCCGGCGGCACCCGACCGCCGCCGTCCTCCTGGTCGACCTCGACCACTTCAAGACCCTCAACGACACCCACGGCCACGCCGCCGGAGACGCCGCCCTCACCGCCATCGCCGACCGGCTCCGCACCTGGTGCGGACGCAACGGCATCGCCGGACGCCTGGCCGGAGACGAATTCGTCGCAGTCATCCGCGATCAGGCTGCCATTGATCTCGACGCGCTGACCGCCGTACTCCACGAGCCGCTGCACTACGCCGGGGCGTCTGTGCCGCTGGCTGCCTCGCTCGGGGTCTGCCCCGTCGCCGACCTGCCGGTACCCGCCCTTACGGACGCGCTCGCCGCCGCCGACGTGGCCATGTACGCGGCCAAGGGCCGTGGCCGCCGGGGCTCCCGCACCTCTCGCTGATCAGCCGCCGGGTGGCGCACAAGCCGCCAAGCACGCCGCCACCCGGGGCCGTTCCCTCCAACCGCAATCGAAAGGAACCACCATCATGTCCCGCCGCACCCCGCCCCCGCCGAGGATCTGCCCGGCCTGCGACGGCTTCGCCTCCGCCGCCGTCACCCTCGGCGGCCGCGACGCCCACGGCCACCTGCGCACCATCACCGCCCACTGCCCGGCCTGCCACGGCACCGGCATCGCCCGCACCCGCTGTACCCGGGAGGGCGCCCGTGCCTGACACGCTGCTCGATCCGACCACCCTCGGCGACCTGCTGAGGGTGGCTTCGGCCCCCGACTACACCCGCTGGGAAGACCAGATCCGCCGCACCGGAGGCTGCGCCGACCCCATCCACCTGACCGGCTGGACTCTCCATAAGGACAAGACCACCGGCGAGACTCTGCACCACTACTCCACCGAGAAGGAGCCCGGCGGACGGCTGCGCGTGGCCTGCGGCAACCGCCGAGCCTCCCGCTGCCCGGCCTGCGCGTGGACGTACGCGGGCGACACTTACCACCTCATCCGCGCTGGGCTCGCCGGAGACGACCGCCGAGACATCCCCGTCACCGTCCGCGACCACCCCCGCGTGTTCGCCACCCTCACCGCCCCGTCCTTCGGCCCGGTCCACAACCGCCCCGACCGAGGCGTCTGCCGCTGCGGCACCCGCCACAACGCCGACGATCCCGCCCTCGGCACCGCCATCGACCCGGGGACCTACGACTACGCGGGCGCCGTCCTCTTCAACAACCACGCCGGACAGCTCTGGCAGCGCTTCACCACCCGTCTGCGCCGCGAGATCGCCGCCCGCGCCGGACTCACTCGCCGCGAACTCCCCGACCACCTCCGCGTCTCCTACGGCAAGGTCGCTGAGTTCCAGAAGCGCGGGGCCCTGCACTTCCATGCTGTGATCCGCCTCGACGGACCCGACGGACCGGGCAACCCACCGCCCACCTGGGCCACGGTCGACCTGCTCACCGACGCGATCCGGGCCGCTGCCGCGCATTCCTACACCTCGGTGTCGGTGCCGGCCGCCGAGGACCAGCCCGCCCGCAGCTTCCGCTGGGGCACCCAGCTCGACGTCCGCCCGGTCAAGGCGTTCGGTGACGGCTCCGACATCACTGAACAGGCCGTCGCCGCCTACGTCGCCAAGTACGCAACCAAGGCCGCCGAGACCACCGGCACCCTCGATCGCCGCATCGGTGAACTCGCCGAACTCGACCGCCACCAGGTCCCCGACCACGCCCGCCGCCTCATCAAGGCGTGCAAGGAACTCGACCCGCTCTACCCCGACCGCCGTCTGTGGGCCTGGGCCCACATGCTCGGCTTCCGGGGCCACTTCAGCTCGAAGTCCCGCAGCTACTCCACCACCCTCGGCGCCCTCCGCCAGGAACGCGCCGACTACCGCGCCGCTCAAGAGCGCGAAGCCCTCGGCCTGGAGGACGCCGAGCCGGACACCGTCCTGGTTTTGGCCGATTGGCAGTACGCCGGACACGGCCACACCCCCGGCGAATCAGCCCTCGCCGCCACCATCGCCCACGATCTCCAGCTCAACCGCGAAACCGCCCGCGAAGCCCTACTCGATGCGCTCGTCCAGGAAGGAGCTGCAGCGTGAGCACCACTGCCCTTGCCGAACTGCTGACGGTGCCTGAGGTCATGGCGCGGCTCAGGCTGGGCCGCTCCACGGTCTACGACCTGATCCGTTCCCGTCGGCTGGTCTCCATCACCGTCGGCCGTTCCCGCCGCGTGCCCGCTGACGCACTGCGCGACTTCATCAACCACGAGATCGAGGAGGCAGCCTGATGGCCAAACGCAACCCCAATGGAGAAGGCACCATCTACCGCCGCAAGGACGGCCGGTACGAGGGTGCGGGGTATGTCCTGATGCCGGACGGCACGTACAAGCGCCGACGGGTCTACGGCAGGACTTGGGAGGAGGCCCGGCGGAAGCTCACCGAGATGCTCGCGAAGAGCGATCAGGGCATCCCTGCGGCAGACACGACGGAAAGCCTTGGCACCTACCTGACCTACTGGCTTGAGCACATCGTGAGCCACAAGGTGCGGCCGTCGACGGTTTACAGCTACAGCAAGTGCGTCAACGCGTACATCATCCCTCGGCTCGGCAAGAAGAAGCTGGCCCGGCTCACCGCCAAGGACGTGCGCCTCTTCCTCGACTGGGCTCGGCAGGCATGCCAGTGCTGTGCTCAGAAGCGCGACGCCGCCCGTCAGGCCGCTACGCGCCGCTGCTGCGCCGCCACCCCCAAGCGGTGCTGTGAGCGTCGGCTGTCTCCCCGCATGGTCCAGTACCTTCACGCGGTGCTGCGGAACGCCCTCCAGCACGCGGTGCGTGAAGAGCTGGTGCAGCGCAACGTCGCCAAGCTCGTCCAGGTACAGACTCCCCGGTACCGAGTCGGCCGCGGCCTGTCCGTCGCCGAGGCCAAGATGCTCCTGGGCGACGTGCGTGATGACCGCCTGAGTGCGGCCTACGTGCTGGCCCTGTACCTGGGTCTGCGGCGCGGTGAGTTGCTGGGGCTTCACTGGTCGGATGTCGACCTGGATGGGGGATCGCTGGAGATCCGTACGGCTCTGCAGCGGGTCAATGGTGAGCTGACGCTGACCGCGCCCAAGACGCGTCGCTCGGAGAGGCCCGTACCGCTTCCCGTCGTGTGCGTCGACGCGCTCCGCCGGCACCATGCGCGCCAGGCCGAGGAGCGCCAGGAAGCGGGGGAGCAGTGGCGGGAAGCCGGTCTGGTCTTCACCACCAGGCGGGGGACCCCGATCGAGCCCCGGAACCTGAACCGACACTTCTACCCGATCCGTGAGCGGCTGGGCCTGGGGGTGCGTTTCCACGACCTTCGGCATACCTGCGTGACGCTGCTTCTCGGCCTCGGTATCCCGCCGCACATCGTTCGCGACATCGTCGGGCACAGCGCCCTGGAGGTGACCATGAACATCTATGCGCACGCCGACATGACCGAGAAGCGGGCCGCTCTGGATCAGCTGGGAAGTCTGCTCGCCGACGACAAGTGACGGGCCCGTTGCCGTCAGCGTTGCCGTCAGAGACACGAAACGCCCTGGAGGGGAGATCCCCTCTGGGGCGTTTTTGCTGGTGACGGCTGGCGCCCCCGGCAGGACTCGAACCTGCGGCCAAGCGCTTAGAAGGCAACGTGACTAGCCAAGACTCTAACCAGGCACGATGCACTCTCGCCAGTCCCCTGCGGGTATCCAAGCACCTTGCGCAGGACTCCCTAGTGAAGTTGCTTCCCGTCGGTCCTGGCCCACAGACGTGCGTCTGCGTGCCCCTCGTGACAGGACGCATGTCCTGGTCACTGGTGTCCTCCCTCTGTCGGCTGGCGTCCTAGCCAGCCGTATGGATCACCCTGCTCTGATCTTGAGTCTCTGTACGCCTCTCTCCCGGCCTATCTCGGATGTCTTGGGGTGATGGGCTCAGGAGGGGGTGTCGGTGGCTCACAGGGCCGCACAGGGGCGTAGGCGGGTATGGGAGGGAGTGGCAGGGTGGGGCCGTGGGGGCGGGTGGGGTGAGCCAGGGGTAATGCGTGCGCTCTATATGTGAATGAGGTGGGCCCATAAGGGATATCGAATTCCCTCGCTCGCCAGCCCTCATTCGTCCCCGCCGGTATTCCTGACTGAATTCATCGGCGAATACAGCCCAGTCACCCCAAGCGATCCGGCGCGCAGGGCATATCGGTACAGTCGACCCGGGGGTTATTAATCCGGACTCACACTGTCTGTGTGAGACCCCTTAGAAATGTGGCATAAAACTGGTAGGTGCAAGGGCAGCACTGTCACCTGCTACCACCCGTGCTACACCCCGTGTCGTACTGTCTCACCCCGCTTATGTGGGGAAATAGTTAAGGATGCTAGGGATTATTGCTGACTAGCCCCAGGTTCCCCCGCCCTAGTCTCCACCTTCCCCCGCTTACGCAGAGAGGGGGCCCTAGCCGTTACCGGCGTAGGCCCCTATCGGTAGCTCTACCGACCTACGGGAATCCCCCTGGACCACAGTTCCTCTGCATGTTCGGAGAAACGGGAGAACATCCCCCCGTCACCCATGGAGCGGAGATGGAGGAGCGGGGAGTCATGGCCAACCAGCCTGGCCAGGTGTGGTGTAACCAGTGCCTCATTGTCGAAACGGAACACAGACAGAGAGACGTGGTTCACTGCATCCTGGGCGGAGGAGAAACGAGCCTCAATACCTTCCACTTCCCTCAGCTTTTCTACGTTCTCCAGGGTGATCCTGATTCGGGTGGAGACGGTGAGTGCTACGTCCTCAATGGCTTCCCGCTGCCTGGTTACCTCTCCGTTGGGGTCGCCGAGTAGAAACCTTACTCGGCACCCCTGCTCTGCTTTCCTGCGAATGGTCCCCAGGAAGTCTGGCAACTGAGTCCACAGGAAGTAGTTCGTGTATCCCGCGAAGAACAGTTCCCCTGTGGCTTTCTCCGTCATTTCTGCCCAGACCGTCGAGGGACAGGCAGACCGATAGGGGTAGCTGTGAACAATCTCCCTGTCCCCGCCTGTCTTGATCCGCTCCTTCACTGCCTTGGGCCAGATCATCTCTTCGTCAACTCCCAGTGCCTTGCAGGCGTCTTCACGGTTCCTGGCGTGAGGGATCAGTTCGGAGTCACTGACCCACCGCTCCACCGTCTTCCCTGAGACACCCACCCTCAGAGCCAGTTGCCGGGGTGACAGACCAGCGGACTCCATAGCCGATCGTAGGGCAGTGTTCAAGGCTCCCCCTAGGGACGTTTGGGCGTTCTTCCAAGCTACCGCCGAAACTGCCCAACTGTCCCTGTCCATGGCCCAGTACGCCCCTTGTGGGTAGTCACGATGCGGGCATGGCGGACGAGACGGCACCACCACTGGCAACCCTGCGCATCGAGGTGTACCGGGTGAACCCCGAGACGGGAGAGAAGACAGTCATCAAGCCCGCTCAGGTGATCCAGGCAGGGGAAGTGCTCATGACCTCTGAGTACCCGCCCTGCTCCTGCTACCGGTGCCTCGGTAGGCGGGGTGGGTAGGAGAGGTGCCGTAAGAAGGGGCCGGGGAACTCCCGGCCCTTTGTGCTGCGGCAGGTTGGATCTCTGGCATAATCCAGCCGTTCATGCGAAGAGGAAGGGGCGGGGAGTGAGTTTGCTGAGCGCGTTCAGAGGGGTGGTACGTAACATTGCAGCCAATAGACGCTGGGCCAAGCTATCCAATGAAGCGGTGTTGCGGGGGAGCTATCAAGGAAGCGCTCGGGTTCACGCCCTGATTAAGGATGGTTTCCTGGTTGGGAGGGGTGAGGTTCATCCCTTGCTCACCACCATTCCCGAGCAGGCAGGTCCCGGTACGGCGATGCTGAAGCCGAACGGCATGTTCGTATTCACGCTGGATTCTTCTGGCTATGAGCACAAGATATGGCGGAAGCACATCAGGGGGGTGGAGGAGGTGGGGCGAAATGGGTACGTCCCTTCTGGTCACCTCATGCTCACCTTTGATCCGGCTATCCCGTTCTCCCTATCGCTTGAATCATTCCCTCACCAGCGGGAAGACTGGCTAGCGCTCTCACCAAAGGAGCAGCCTGCTTCCTGAGAAGGTGAAGGGAACGGGTGGACTGCTTGACAGTGAGCAGCCGCCCTTCCTCATGCGGACGAGGGAACCCCCCCTCGTCCTTTTGTGTCACCAGGTCTGGTGATCACGCCGCCATCTCCAGCTCGGCCTTGATCTTCCGGTACTGACAAGACACGTAAGACCCACTGACTCCAATCTCCCTGGCTACGTCTGCCGCCTTCTTCCCCGCAAGGAATCCGTCTCGGATAGCCCGCTGGTTGTCGGTGAGCTGAACCTGTCCGGAATCACTCGACGGGATATCTGAACCCCGAGCCGGCTCGCCCCCTGAATTCTGAACTGAACCCTGAACCTGAACTGTGCTCTGTAGTGAACTCTTCCTGGACACAGTCTTGGTCACCGTGAACTCTCGGACCTGTTCAGTCAACTCCAGTTCAATCTCCCTGAACTTCCTCCGATAGATGGGGGCAACCTCGGCAGCGAATACCAGGATGACGGGAGCGATGGAGTGGATAGCTGCTCCCACCCAATCTCCTCCCGCTACGGAAGTCCAGGTATTCAGGAAGAGCGAGGCTGCCCCGGTAACCCATCTGAATGCGGCAGCCCACCTCCCTCCCTGTCTGCCGTGTCTGGACAGGGTGGCGTCTGCTGATATAGCCAGGATGAAGGCTGCGTCAGTGAGACCGCCTAGGGCCCAGCCTGACCAACTCCATATCGAGTGAGCAGCAACCAGCGGGGTAGACGTCATGAGGGAATAGAACACCGCTCCCCCCACGATTAGGGACAGCATGAAGTCCACAACCTTCCTGGTTCTACTGATGGACTTCAGTTCACTCTCGATACGGTTCATGGTTCACATCTCCTTTGGTTCATGGTGGTGGTTCAGTTCACGGGCCCTAGCCGTTACCGGCGTAGGCCCCCGCCCTGGTTCAGTTCAGTGGTTCAGGTTCACATCAGTAGCGGGGGAGTCGAAGGAACTAAGCGGGGTGATGTGAGCACAGGGAACAGAAACCGGAGAGCCCGTCCAGGGCGTAGGTTCGGATTGATTCGGCTGCAATCGGGTGAGCCACTCACACGGGCTTCGCTGGACGCTTCGCCCTGTACTCAGGCGGGAGACGAATAGCGGGGTGGTGAGAGACGTCGGCATATCGTTCCCCGCTACAGGCAAGCGCAGCTTGATTTGGCGGGAAGCAGGATGCGTGCCGGAGTGGCGAGAGCATTCATGGCAGATCACCGGCACCCGACCGATAGGGAGCGGTGGCCGATGGTGAACCGCTGCTCCTGATGTCTATGAGGTAAGCGACTCTCACGGGGCTTCGCTGGACGCTACGCCCCTGTGCCTGAGCGGCCATGGGAAGACACATGGACCCAATGAAGGGCTCTGCTAACGCTCGCCCTTCTGTCCCCGCCCTCTTCTCTCTCCCGCTCTACGGTCTCTTACTTAGGGCCATAAGTTGCACCAGGGTGAGGGTCAGGTAGAGGGGCCTACTCTTAGGGCCATAAGTCGTGAGACATCATCGAGCTACATGCTCCTACTCTTAGGGCCCTAAGTTCTCGGGTGTCACAGTCAGCTCAGGCTCATACTCTTAGGGCCATAAGTCAGACCGTGGGTTCCTCGTCGTAGAAGTCCTCGTCGCGCGTCCACGTCCGGTCGGTGAAGTCCCCGACCTGGAGATAGAACGTTGTGCTAGCCCCTCGCTTACTTCCGATGGTCTCGACTGTCAGCCAGCCACTTTCGACTAGGGCCTGTACTCCTCGCTCTGTGTAGGACCGGAGATTCCCTGTCCGGTTCTTCCTGCCCACCGCATCGGCCAGGGAGCGCCAGGGGATAGTCACCTGGGAGTCGTCCCCGCACAGCCTTGCTATCTGCTTGGCTGTCAGCATTCCACTGAGGGGTACGTACTGAATCACGTCCCGATACCAGAGATGCGCCTGTCCGATCGGTGGCATGTTCTCAGCGGCAAGGGGTTGTCCTCGCTTGGCCAGCAGTCGACCGTGTTCCTTGATGCGGTCCGCGTATCGAGAGAGGAACCCAGTGTCCTTCGCCTTGAACGGGGATCCGCCAGGTATCAGCGTGACAATGGAAGCCTGACCGGGAATCCCCTTGGGCCACTCCTTCGCAGCCTTGGCTGTACCTGCCCACGTACCCCGCGTGAACTGTTCTGCGATCTTATTGAGGTCTCCGGTGTAGAGGTCTTCGTAGTTGTTGTAGCTCATGTGCCGTGTCTCCTTCTGCGGTTTACGGATAGGCCGAGCCGGCTCGGGGTTACTGAATTCCCTAGCAGACATAGAGAAGGGCCCGTAGCCGTCCACCGGCGTAGGGTCCTATCAGTTCTCTTCGGTTAGTACGACAGGAACCGCTTCAGTTCCTCCGTGTCGTCTGCTGTGAGTCGCTCCCAGGATTCGTCTATGAGGAGCTTCAGTAGCGGGAGTGGTTCACCACCGGCCTCCAGGTATTCCTCCCACAGTTCCTGTATCTCATCGCTCATCGTTGTTCTCCCTCAGCTTCTCCAGGATGTATCCGGCATTGCCCTTCCCCATGGGGTCCAGGTCGTCTATGTCTTCCTTGGTGAAACAGCCTCGCTCCATTGCGGTGAGCAGGACGGCTCCGAAGAACAGTGCGGTCCCTCTGACTCCTATCCGTCTCACCCGCTCAAGGTTGGCTTTGATGTCTGCTCGTATGTCGTCTGGTCCGTTGTGTCTGACGCTTCCGTCGCGAGCCCACGCCTTGACTCCCATGGCCCTGAATAGCTCCAGGGTGCTGGGTATCAGCGTCCGTCTCCTGCGGTATCCCATGCCTGCCCTTCCCCTTGCTGCGCCCCGGTCTTTCGGTACTTCCTCGGCTCACACTCTCCACAGGTCCCTATCCGGTATCCGTGGCAGTGCTTGCGGAACTCGGTGAGGCTCTTCACCTCCCCGCACTCTCGACAGACTTTGTTCTCTCTCGGTCTGTCGTTGCGTGCCCTGAGTGGCGTGAGTTCCCTGCCACGCTTCTTCTGTTTCAGGTGTGAGTCACACAGTCCGCTGCTCCTGTATCGATTGGTGCAGCCGTCGTACTCACAGATCCGTATAAGCATTGGTCTCTCCTTTGTGGTGGCGGGCCGAGTATCCGGCCCGTAGCTCAGTTCTTGTCTTCGGAGAACAGGTCTCGTGTCAGTCGTGCGTATCGCTCGGCGGAGATCATCACCACTGCATCCCGTCCGTACTTGGTGATGCGGATGGTCTCCCCTCCCTCTGCCCGCTGGATCAGTTGGGACAGGACTCCCTTAGCTTCCTTGCTTCCGATGCTCGCCATTGGTTCTCCTCGTTGTCTCGAATGGATGGGCCGGGCGTGCCCCCGGCCCTATTGCTCAGGCCCAGATGTCTTCGTGTTCCTTCTTCTGTAGCTCCTGAATCTCTCGGCCTGTGTTGCTCCACATCTCCTGTGCGTACTCACCCTTGATTCCACGGCTGTGCTTGTTGGCCAGCCAGGATTCGAGGTCGTCCACTTCAGCGTCAACGCCCTGTTCTTCTGCCCACTGGAGCAGTGAGGGGTCCGGCCAGAATTCCTCCATGGCTCCCTGTACTCGGAGGTGAGCCCACTGCCTGTGAATGACGGCCTCCAGGGATTCACCGCCCTTGAGTACAGCCAGCACCTGTACGGGGATTCCCTGGTTCGGCTTACCGCTCAGAGTCTTTATGCGCTTCAGGCTCGGGTCGGTGGTGTATCCGATCTTCACGTGGGAGTTGGCCAGCCGGATTACGTAGGTCCAGCCGGAGGTGTGGTTCATGTCGGGATTGGCCTCATGGATTGCGGCGGCCAGCTTCCTGCTCTTCTCCCGGTAGTTCCAGAAGAAGTCCCAGGAGTGTCCGGAGCACAGGGCCAACGATGGTGCTCCCTTCACGCCGTTGAACTCTGTGATGGTGGCCTGTTCTTCGCACCCGATTACTGCACACTGCGTGGCGGTCTCGTTGGTCATGGTGGTCTCCCTGGTGGTTGGTCTACGAGAAAGGGGCCCAGAGGCTTCTGGGGCCCCGTTCACTGGTGCTGTGGTGGCTGGCTGACTGTTCGGGATTACGCAGCTTCAGCGGGGCGTATAGAGGCTCTCTCGGACTTCCTCCAGTGGTGCACTCCGATGCTGATATCGAGAGTCAGCCCGATGGCGATCGGATGCTTGCACTCACCGTGCCGTCCGCAGTGCTTAGCAAAGTCCTGACGGGTCTCGAACTCTTCACGGCACTTGGTGCATCGATGACCGGTAAGGGTGCGGGTGTAGTGGCGCTTGGACATGGGTTACCTCCGTTGGTCTGTGTGTGGTGGTGGCAGGGCAGCTTCGCCCTGCCTGATGGTGACCAGGGCGCATGCCCTGTCACGGTTTGCGGGCTGACATCCGTCAGCGCCGCTAGGTGGGGACCTTTGGATCCACTGGCCCCAGAACGGGAAGAAGGTGGGGACCCCTGGGGAAATAAAAAAGCGGAGGACAGGGGGCGTTCCCTGTCTCCGCATTCACAGCCTATGTGGTGGTGCTGACACTCGCCCGTAAGCGCTGGTCTCGAAGGTGGGTACCTCACGCCCAAAGACAAAGGGCCCCGGTCCTCACTGGGAGAACCAGAGCCCTTGCCGTGCTGCCGCCGCGACCAACGGGGACCACCGCACAGGAGGAGAGAGGGGAGATACCTCTGCACCCCTCGGGACCCACCTACTGGAGATGAGCCCTGAGCGACGCAGGGTCCCGGATCAACCCCCTCACTATCTAAGTAACCCCCCACCTGCCAGGGATGGTCAAGCAGCGTTACCAACTTGTGATCTTCTTTCCCTTGTGGTCTCCGGTCCGACCGTACTCACGCAGGTCAACCCCCTCACTATCTATACGGGGTCCCACCTGTAGGGGTAGGTCAACCAAGATCGCTAGACGTTACCAACCTGTTATCTCCGTGGTCCCCGCTCACCATGTCCCGCACATGCAGAAGGGCCCCCGAGAATCCCTCGGCGGGCCCCTACTGCTGTCTCTGGCGGGCTGGTCTAGTACCGGTCACCCATCTTCCGTGCGGCCTTCACAGCCCTACTCACGGCCATGTCTGCCGCGTACCTGCGGAGCATGGTGGGGTCCTTCCAACCCTGAATGGTCATGACGTCCTCACCGCTCATTCCGGCGGAGAGCATGTCGTCCGTGGCTGTGTGCCGGAACTGGTGCGGGTGGCATCCCTCGTAACCGGCTTCCTGTGCCCTGCGGTTGAGCATCCGGTAGAGCCCCGAGTAAGTGAGCCTGCTCCTGTTCCTGGTCCCGAGCCACAGCCACTCGGAGTCAGACAGCTTGTGTGTCTCCCTGGCCCTCAGATAGCGGGTGAGAGCGATGACCGTACGCGGCTGGAGAGGAATGACCCTGCCCTCTCCCGTGCTCCTGGCGTCCTTCAATGGCACAACCTGAGCCAACCCCTGTGACAGGTCGAGGGAATCCAGCCTGAGCGTGAGCAGCTCCTCTGCCCGCAGTCCCTCTGTCAGGACCCTCACGATTGCGTGATCCCTCAGCTTCTCGAACTCCCTGACTCGGGGGTGGCCGTTACCGGTCACCTTCAGTACGTCGGTGATGAAGTCGGCGGAGAGAGTCTGCGGCTTGCCAGCCTTGGGGGGTGCGTACCTCTGAAGCTTCTTGTCCCGGTAGGGATTGGTGACGTCGTGCTCCTCCTCCATCCACGTGAAGAACGGCCGGAGGTTGCGTTGCACTGTGTTCGTCCCGCCCTGGTTGTGGCTCTGGTAGTAGGCACGGAAGAACAGGTTGAGTGTGGCAGTGTCCACGCTGGTGAAGTCCTCTTCCATTCCCTCTCGGCTCATCCACTGATCGAGGGCACGGACTGCCTTTGTGTAGGCCGTGACGGTCTTCTCTGTGTACGGCCGTCCGTGCTTGTTGTTGCTGGCCCGGAGATGGGTTGCGTAGTCCTGAGCTGTGGCCTGCCTGACGTCTGCCTGCTCTGGCTCGGCGGGGATGGCTCGGAGAGTGGTGGCCCTGGTGGTTGCCTGAGCGGCCCTGAGAGGTGACTTCCTGGCCTGTGCCGACACGGGTAGCTCCCTGGTGTCTGGGCTAGGCAAGGTGCAGTCTGCTAGGCGCCTTACCTAACCGAGTCTGGTAGGTAAGTCACGCCGTCTTCGATGATTCATCCGACCCGTCTTCGCAGGTCAGGTAGCTCGTGGCGCCCCCGGCAGGACTCGAACCTGCGGCCAAGCGCTTAGAAGGCGCCTGCTCTATCCACTGAGCTACGGGGGCCGGTGTGGTGGCCTCGTACGTGCTGCCCGGGTGTGGGCTGATCCGTGACGTTGCCGGGGACAAGGATAGGGCTCCTGGATCCTTGTCCCTGTTGCTTCGCCTCCGTGGCTCGATGTGGAGGTTCGGTGAAGCGGTCCTGATAATCGCAGGCAGGTACGAATCGTGCACCGCTTTTGGCGTCTCGCGCACCGGGTGTTGTGCACTCGTTATGCCTGGACTGTGCCCACGTCCCAGTCATCCCTTCCGTCCGTTGTGTTCTGTCGGCGCGCAGACATGTCTATATGCTTCAGAATTCCCCTAAAATTGGGCATTCTTCGCATGTGGTGACCTTGGACGTACGGCCCCAGCTGCTCGACACTCTCTCCGCTCTGCGCGACCGTGTCGCCGCCGCACGCTTCCCGCTGCCCCTGGCGGGGGCCCCACGCGCGCGTGCCAACCGCGACGAACTGCTCGCACAGCTCGACGACTACTTGGTGCCCAGGCTGAGAGAGCCCGAAGCACCCTTGCTGGCCGTCATTGGAGGATCCACCGGCGCCGGCAAGTCGACGCTCGTCAATTCCCTGGTGGGGCGGCGGGTCAGCGAGGCGGGCGTACTGCGGCCGACGACCCGCACTCCGGTGCTGGTGTGCCATCCGGAGGACCACCACTGGTTCAGCGGGATGCGGGTGCTGCCGGACCTCACGCGCGTGTGGGTGCCCCATCAGGACCCGGGGGAGGAACTGCTGCTCCCGGGGGAGAACCCGGCGCGCGTGCTGCGGATCGAGACCGTCGACAGCCTCCCGCGCGGGCTCGCCCTGCTGGACGCGCCCGACGTCGACTCCCTGGTCGCCGAGAACCGTCTGCTCGCCGCCGAGCTGATCTGCGCCGCCGACATCTGGGTGATGGTCACGACCGCGGCCCGGTACGCCGACGCCGTGCCCTGGCATCTGCTGCGCACCGCCAAGGAGTACGACGTCACCCTGGTGACCGTCCTCGACCGGGTGCCGCACCAGGTCGTCTCCGAGGTCAGCCGCCAGTACGGGGCCCTGCTCACCAAGGCCGGGCTCGGTGACGTGCCCCGCTTCACCGTGCCCGAGCTGCCCGAGTCGGCCTGGGGCGGCGGGCTGCTGCCCGCCACCGCCGTGGCATCGCTGCGCACCTGGCTCGTCCAGCGGGCGCAGGACCCCGGCGCCCGCCAGCACGCCATGGCGCGTACGGCGTACGGCGTCCTCGACTCGCTGAGGTCGCGGATGCCCGAGCTGGCGAGCGCCGCGGCCGCCCAGTACGCGGCCGCGCTGCGGCTCACCGCCGCCGTCGACGGGGCGTTCGACAGCGAGCACGCGCGCGTACGGGGGCGGCTGCAGTCCGGGGCCGTACTCGCCGGGGGCGCCCTGAAGCGCTGGCGGGCCTTCCCCCTCGACTGCACCGCCGGTGAGCTCCTAGACGCCCTTGCGGAGAGTCTGGCCGCGCTGCTGCTGTGCGCCGTCACGGCCGCCGACGAGCGCGTCGACGAGGCCTGGCGGCGCGAGCCGGCCGCGGGCGCCCCGGGGCTCGTGGAGCGGGATCCGTCGCCGGAGAGCTCCGAGCACCGGATCGGGCTGGCGGTACGGCGCTGGCGGCGCGAGCTCGAGGAGTGCGCCGAGGAAGAGGCGCGACAACTGGACCGGAGCGTCGCACCCGACCCCGAGATCGTCGCCGCGCTCGTCGCCACCACACTGCTGGGCGGCCGCAGAGCCCGGTCCGCGGGCGAGGGCCTCGCCGAGAGGCTCGGCGCCCATCGTGCGACGGGGCTGCGCGAACGTGCCGGACGGCTGCTCGCCGAACACCTGGACCGGGTCATGCACACCGAGCGCGAGCGCCGCCTCGCCCCGCTCGACGCGCTGGAGGTCCATGCCGAACCCCAGGCCGAACTCATTGCCGCGCTGTCCGTACTGCAGAAGGAGAGGTGACCGGTGACCGCCGTCGCCGACCAGGACCACACGGACCACACAGGCCAGACGGGCCACACAGGCCAGACGGGCCGTACGGACCACACGGACCACACGAGTCACACCGGCCACGCGGATCGCGGAGACCACGAGGGTGACACCGAGCGCACCGATTCCACGGGGCCCGTGGTCTCGATCGTCAAGGACACCGAGGGGCGCGAAGACGCCCCCGTCCACGAGAGCCCTTCAGCGGACGCGCGTCCCGGGGAGGGCACGAAGGCGGATCCCGCCGCGGCCGCCG
This sequence comes from Streptomyces sp. NPDC058964, assembly GCF_042741275.1. Classification (NCBI taxonomy): domain Bacteria; kingdom Bacillati; phylum Actinomycetota; class Actinomycetes; order Kitasatosporales; family Streptomycetaceae; genus Streptomyces; species Streptomyces sp. NPDC058964. The sequence continues at coordinate 8,451 of NZ_JBHYKH010000033.1, read as the reverse complement.
GCGCCGAGGCGGTGGCGGGGACCGGCAGCGATGCCGACGCCGAGAACGACGACGCCCCCGCCGCCGGTCCCGCTTCCGCTCCCGAACGCCCTCGGAAGAGCGCGTCCCCGCGTCACGCGCGCGCGGGGGACGACGACGCGGCCGCGGGCGACTCCTCGGACGTCTGGGACGACGGCCTCATCGCCCGGCGCGTCACCGAGACCGCCGCCGAACCCGCCTCCGTCGTCGAGAACCGGTACCCCGGCGCACACCCCCCGGCCCCACTTGCGTACGACGGCCCGCTGCGCTCCCGGCTCGACGCCCTGCGCGAACTGGTCGGACTCTCGCGCACCCGCCTGGACAGTCACACCCTCGCCGAGGCGGGCCGGGTCCTCGACGAGGCGGCGGCGCGCCGCAAGCTCTCCGGGGAGCACACCGTCGTCGCCATCGCGGGCGCCACCGGCAGCGGGAAGTCCCAGCTGTTCAACGCCCTCGCCGGGGTGGCCATCTCGGAGACCGGGGTACGGCGTCCGACCACCGCCGCGCCCATCTCGTGCAGCTGGAGCGACGGCGCGGCGACCCTCATCGACCGGCTGGGCATCCCCGGACGACTGCGGCGGCGTCCGGTGCAGAGCCCGGAGGCCGAGGCACAGCTGCGCGGGCTCGTCCTGGTCGACCTGCCCGACCACGACTCGGCGGCCGTGCAGCACCGCGAGCAGGTGGACCGCATCCTGAAGCTCGTGGACGCGGTCATCTGGGTCGTCGACCCCGAGAAGTACGCCGACGCCGTCCTCCACGAGCGCTATCTGCGGCCCATGGCGGGCCACGCCGAGATCATGATCATCGTCCTCAACCAGATCGACCGGCTGCCCGGCGAGGCCGCCGACCAGGTCCTCGACGACCTGCGGCGGCTGCTCGACGAGGACGGAATCGCCCTGGGGGAGCACGGCGAACCGGGCGCGACCGTGCTCGCGCTGTCCGCGCTCACCGGGGACGGCCTCGGCGAACTGCGCGAGGTGCTCGGCCGGTTCCTGGCGGAGCGCGGAGCCGCGGCCCGTCGGGTCGCGGCCGACGTGGACGCGGCCGCGGCCGGGCTGCGGCCTGTCTACACCACCGGGCGCCGCACGGGTCTGAGCGAGCCGGCGCGGGACGAGTTCTCCGCCCGCCTGGCGGACGCGGTGGGCGCCGCCGCCGCGGGCGAGGCCGCCGAACGAGCGTGGCTGCGCAACGCCAACAAGGCCTGCGGCACGCCCTGGCTCCGGCTGTGGCGCTGGTACCAGGGCCGCGGCGAACTTCCGACGGGACGTCTCACACTGTGCACGCAGACGGACGAGGAGGCGACGGCGCGTCAGCGCGTCGAGCAGGCGGTCCGTACGGTGTCCGACCGGGCCTCGGCCGGGCTGCCGGCCCCGTGGGCCCAGGCGGTGCGCGAGGCGGCGGTACGCGGTTCCCAGGGGCTGTCCGAGGCGCTGGACGAGCTGGCGGCACGGGCCGCGCTGCCGACGGGGCGGCCGCCGCGGCCCGGCTGGTGGCCGGTGGCCGTACTGGTCCAGGCGTCCATGACGATCCTTCAGGTGGTCGGCGGGCTCTGGCTGGTGGGGCAGATCGCGGGGGTCATGGCACCGAACCTCGGAGTGCCGGTGCTGCTGATGGTGGCCGGCATCGTCGGGGGGCCGCTCGTCGAGTGGAGTTGCCGGATGGCGGCGCGTGGACCGGCACGGCGGTACGGCCTGGAGGCGGAGAGACGATTGCGGGAGGCGGCCGCGGGCTGCGGCCGGGCCCGCGTGCTCGATCCGCTGGCCGCGGAGCTGCTGCGGTATCGCGAGGTGCGGGAGCAGTACGGGCGGGTGGTCAAGGCCGAGGTCACGGTGGGTTGATCGGGACCGGGGCCGGGACCGGGGGCGGGGACGGGGTGGGGTGATCAGGAGCGGGGCATGGTGGAGTGAGCCGGCTCGCGAGGGGCCGTGGATCACTTGGCCGGGTGGCGGAGTTCTCCACAGGAGGCCGTCGGTCCACAGCGCTCGGCGGGCCCGTCCCGGCGGAGGCAGTCTGGTTCCGCGGCGATCGCGACGAACGCGGTCGCGGCGGCAGACGCAGCCGTACGGGACGGGCCCGTACGCATGCCGGCCCGGCGTCCGCGACCCGGGCGAGGGAGGGGTTCACGATGAACGAGACGATGGTCTGCGCGGTGGGCAACGTGGCGACACAGCCGGTGTACCGGGAGCTGGCGGCGGGTCCGTCGGCGCGCTTCCGGATGGCGGTCACGTCGCGTTACTGGGACCGCGAGAAGAACGCCTGGACGGACGGCCACACCAACTTCTTCACGGTGTGGGCCAACCGGCAGCTCGCCGTCAACACCGCGGCCTCGCTGAACGTGGGCGACCCCGTCGTCGTCCAGGGCAGGCTCAGGGTGCGCACGGAGACGCGCGAGGGGCAGCAGAACCGGCTCTCCGCGGACATCGACGCGGTGGCGATCGGCCACGACCTGGCGCGCGGCACCTCCGCCTTCCGGCGCACGGCCAAACCCGAGTCGGCGCCCGCCTCGCCACGCCCGGAGCCCAACTGGGAGACACCGGCAGGGGATTCCACGGACGCGGTCGGGCAACAGCAGCCTGAACCGGTAGCGGTGACGTGATGTCAGCCACAACGGAGGGCTGACCGAACCGCGGCTTATCGGCGAATGCGTTCCGAACCGCCGGGTCGTCGCACCGATGAGACCTGCTCACGGTCGGTCACGGCGATAACGATTGCGAGTCGGATCGGCCATCCGACGATATGACCGGCAAGGCTGGTGCGCCTGATCCATAGGATGCCGGGCGTAGCACTCGTGGCTGCTGATTCTGCTGGTGGGACCGCGCCCCCCACGTGAATGGGTCCTGCTCGAAGGGGAATTCTGTGCTCTTTGTGTTCTCTGGGCCCTCTGGACCGTCCGTGCCGTCCGCGCGCGGACGGGGTGCGGTCCGACTCGCCTCCGCGGCACTCGTGTCCGGACTCGTGGCCGACGGCGTGCTGGGCGCGGCCGGCCCGGCGCCGGCCGACCTTCCCCCGCCGAAACAGGGCGGGGGGTCCCCCCCCCCGCCCCGGCACGCGCGCGGGCCGCCCCCGCCCCCCCCGCCCCCCCCCCGACGAGACCCCGCAGAACCAGGGCGGGGCGACCGCCACCATCGGCGGCCTGAAGACGTACGGCGAGGCCGTCCTCCACGAGAACGGCAGCGATCTGAAGGTGGCCGCGGGCCTGTTCGAGATGTCCGTGGACGGCGGCGGCACCCTCCAGACGTACTGCGTCGACATCCACAACCCCACTCAGAAGGACGCCAAGTACCAGGAGACCCCCTGGAGCAGCACCTCGCTGGGCACCAACAAGGACGCCGGCCGGATCCGCTGGATCCTGCAGAACTCCTACCCGCAGGTGAACGACCTCGCGGCGCTCGCCGAGCGGGCGGGCGCCCACGGCCTCACCGAGCAGGACGCCGCGGCCGGCACTCAGGTGGCCATCTGGCGCTACTCGGACGGGGCGGACGTCGACGCGATCGACCCGCAGGCCGAGAAGCTCGCCGACTATCTGGAGAAGAGCGCCCGGGGCACGGCCGAGCCGAGTGCCTCGCTGGCCCTCGACCCGCCCGCGGTGTCGGGCCGGCCCGGTGAGCGGGTCGGACCGGTCACGGTGCACACGAACGCGCGGGACGTGACGGTGGCCCCGCCGGCGGACGCGGCCATCAGCGGCGTGCGGATCGTCGACAGCACCGGCAAGGTCGTCACCTCGGCGAAGAACGGCAGCCGGCTGTACTTCGACATCCCCGAGGATGCCGCCGACGGGTCGGCCGAGCTGACCGTGCAGGCCTCGACCACCGTGCCGGTCGGCCGCGCCTTCGCCTCGGAGAGCCGCAGCCAGACCCAGATCCTGGCCGGCTCCAGCGAGTCGACGGTCTCCGCCACCGCGAGCGCCACCTGGGCGGAGAAGGGCGCGATACCCGCGCTGTCGGCCCGCAAGAACTGCGCCAAGGGCGGCGTGGACATCACGGCGGCCAACAAGGGCGACAAGCCCTTCACCTTCGAGCTGATGAGCGTCGAGCACACCATCCCGGCGGGAGCCTCGCGCACCGTGACCGTCCCGCTGCAGGAGGACCAGGCCTACGACTTCATGATCACCGGGCCGAACGGCTTCGAGCGGCGCTTCAGCGGCGTCCTGGACTGCAAGACCCAGGGCAGCGCGGGCGGCGACGCGATCCAGACCCTCAGCGAGCCGAGTCCGGCCTCGGTGGGCGGCACCTCCGGTGGCACGAACCTCGCCGAGACCGGCGGCTCCAGCGTCACCCCGTTGATCACGGGAGTCGCCATCGGCCTCGTCGTCATCGGCGGCGCGGCCCTGATCCTGCTCCGCAGGCGCGAGACGTCGGCGGGCGACTGACCGCGACGCCGCGGCCACGGCCGATGCCGCCGGCACTGGGCGGCACCGGCGGCCGGGGCCGTTCCGTCAGTGCAGCTGGCCGACCTGGTAGTGGCCGGCGGGCTGCTGGGTGATGACGTTGCCGCGGTTGAAGGCGTTGATGACGGCGATCTGGGTCACCAGGGCGGCGAGCTGGTCCTCGTCGTAGTGCTTGGCGGCGTTCGCCCAGACCTCGTCGCTGACGCCACCGGCCGCGTCGGCGATCCGGGTCCCTTCCTCGGCCAGCTCCAGCGCGGCGCGCTCGGCGTCGGTGAACACCGTGGCCTCGCGCCAGGCCGCGACCAGATGGAGGCGCACCGCGCTCTCCCCGGCCGCGGCGGCCTCCTTGGTGTGCATGTCGATGCATCCGGCGCAGCCGTTGATCTGGCTGGCGCGGAGCATCACCAGTTCGCGCGTCGCGGCGGGCAGTGCCGACTCCGCGAGCGTCCTGGCCGCCGCGACGATGTGCTTGAAGGCCTTGGCCGCGACCGGGCTGGCCATGAGGTTCAACCGGGCATCCATGGTGCACTCCTGGGCCGTTGTCGGTGGTTACACCTCTTGGACCGAACGACCACCGCGAGTTGTGACACGAACGAATGTGACCCGCGTCTCCTCCGCGGCCCGCGGCAAGGCCGCCTGCCCCGCCGGACGAAACCCCAGGCAGGAGCCCCGCGACCACACGGGTTACCACCCAGGCCTGGACGTCAGGCAAGATGGGGTGTATCTGCCCACTGCCAGATTTCAAGCTGCCGGACGGTTTCTCTTGGCTGAGTTCATTTACACCATGCGCAAGGCGCGCAAGGCGCACGGCGACAAGGTGATTCTCGACGATGTCACCCTGAGCTTCCTTCCGGGTGCCAAGATCGGCGTCGTCGGTCCGAACGGTGCCGGTAAGTCGACCGTGCTGAAGATCATGGCGGGGCTGGAGCAGCCCTCCAACGGTGACGCGTTCCTGTCGCCCGGCTACAGCGTCGGCATCCTGCTGCAGGAGCCCCCGCTGAACGAGGAGAAGACCGTCCTGGAGAACGTCCAGGAGGGTGTCGCCGAGATCAAGGGCAAGCTCGACCGGTTCAACGAGATCGCCGAGCTCATGGCGACCGACTACTCCGACGCGCTGCTCGACGAGATGGGCAAGCTCCAGGAGGAGCTCGACCACGCCAACGCGTGGGACCTCGACGCCCAGCTCGAGCAGGCCATGGACGCGCTCGGGTGCCCGTCCGGCGACTGGCCCGTCACCAACCTCTCCGGTGGTGAGCGCCGCCGCGTCGCCCTGTGCAAGCTCCTGCTGGAGCAGCCCGACCTGCTGCTCCTCGACGAGCCCACCAACCACCTCGACGCCGAGTCCGTGAACTGGCTGGAGCAGCACCTGGCCAAGTACCCGGGCACCGTCGTGGCGATCACCCACGACCGGTACTTCCTGGACAACGTCGCGGAGTGGATCCTCGAGCTCGACCGCGGCCGCGCCTACCCGTACGAGGGCAACTACTCCACGTACCTGGAGACCAAGGCGACCCGCCTCAAGGTCGAGGGCCAGAAGGACGCCAAGCGGCAGAAGCGCCTCAAGGAAGAGCTGGAGTGGGTGCGCTCCAACGCCAAGGGGCGCCAGGCCAAGTCCAAGGCCCGTCTCGCGCGGTACGAGGAGATGGCGGCCGAGGCGGACAAGATGCGGAAGCTGGACTTCGAGGAGATCCAGATCCCGCCGGGCCCGCGTCTGGGCAACGTCGTGGTCGAGGTGAACGACCTCCACAAGGGCTTCGGCGAGAAGATCCTCGTCGACGGCCTGTCCTTCACCCTGCCGCGCAACGGCATCGTCGGCGTCATCGGCCCGAACGGCGCCGGCAAGACCACCCTGTTCAAGATGATCCAGGGCCTGGAGACGCCGGACTCCGGCGACATCAAGGTCGGCGAGACCGTCAAGATCTCGTACGTCGACCAGGGCCGCTCCAACATCGACCCCAAGAAGACGCTGTGGGAGGTCGTGTCCGACGGACTCGACTACATCAACGTCGGCCAGGTCGAGATGCCCTCGCGCGCCTACGTGTCCGCGTTCGGCTTCAAGGGCCCGGACCAGCAGAAGCCGGCCGGCATCCTGTCCGGCGGTGAGCGCAACCGTCTCAACCTGGCGCTCACCCTGAAGCAGGGCGGCAACCTGCTGCTCCTCGACGAGCCGACCAACGACCTCGACGTCGAGACGCTGTCGAGCCTGGAGAACGCGCTGCTGGAGTTCCCCGGCTGCGCCGTGGTCGTCTCCCACGACCGGTGGTTCCTGGACCGCGTCGCCACCCACATCCTCGCCTACGAGGGCGAGTCCCGGTGGTTCTGGTTCGAGGGCAACTTCGAGTCGTACGAGAAGAACAAGATCGAGCGGCTCGGACCGGACGCCGCGCGTCCGCACCGTGCCACGTACAAGAAGCTGACCCGGGGCTGATCGACTCTTGCGTCACATCTACCGCTGCCCGCTGCGCTGGTCTGACATGGATGCGTATGGACATGTCAACAATGCGGTCTTCATCCGCTACCTGGAGGAAGCCCGCATCGACTTCCTGTTCCGCCCGGAGAAGGACTTCAAGCAGGGGTCCGTGGTGGCGCGCCACGAGATCGACTACAAACGGCAGCTCGTCCACCGGCACCACCCGGTGGACATCGAGCTGTGGATCACCGAGATCCGGGCGGCGTCCTTCACCATCACCTACGAGGTGAAGGACGACGATCTCGTGTACGTGCGGGCCTCCACCGTCGTCGTGCCGTTCGACTTCGAGGCCCAGCGGCCCCGCCGTCTCACCGAGGAGGAGCGGGAGTTCCTCCAGGAGTTCCGGGACGACGCCGAGGAGGAGGCCGTCGCCGCATGACGGTGCTCCACCTCGCCGACGAGGGGGAGGCGGCGGACCTCGCGGCCTTCCTCTCGCGGCTGCTCCACTACGACCGCGCGGCCGCGGTGCGCCTCCAGGCGGCCGGCACCGCGCTCGCCGTGTTCGGGCGGCCGCCGTCCTTCGAGGTGCTGGCCGTCCGCGCGGTGCGGCTGGCCAAGCCGTACGAGGACGGGCTCGACGTCACGCTCGACGTGACCGTGTCCGCCGGTGAACTCCTGGAGTCCGTGGACGAGACGGCGGCCACGGCTGCCGTCCCGGCCGCGGTGACCGGGCCGCCCTGGGCGGGAGTCCTTCCGCCGCGCGGCGGCTGGCAACCGGAGCGGGGGCTGCCCGCCCCGGACGTGCTGCGCGCCATGGTCGCCGCCGTCGTCGCCGAGTTCCGCTCCCGTACGCAGGAGTTGGCGCCGGAGCGCCGCACCCGCGCCGAACTCGACCGGATCGGGCGGGACATCTGGTCCCGTGCGGTCGGGGAGACCGGTCTTCCGGTACGGGCCGTGCACGCGGCCCAGTCGCTGGGCTTCCTGCGCCCGGCCGCCTCGGCGCACACCTCCGACGAGCCCCCCGTGGCGCTCTACTCCTCGGGCGCCTGGCTGAGACTGCGTACGCCTTTCGGCTCGATCGCCGTACGCAGGGCGGGACTCGGCGCGCTGGGCGTCAGCGTCCGCTAGGACCCGTCAGGCCCGCCCCGGCGCGGCCCCGCGGGGCGGTCACCCGCTCTCGTCCGGCCAGACCCCGATGTGGTCCGGCTCCAGTTCCAGGGCCACACGGTCGCGCATGCCGAGGGCCCTCGTGTACTCGGCGGGGAGCTGGAGGCGGCCGGCGCGGTCGAGCATGGCGTACTCGCGGGCCACCACCGTCTCGTTACCGGTCGTGGCGTCGACCTCGCTGCGGCGCAGGACCTCCGTGGAGGTACGGCCGTCGCGGATGGCGACCGTGCGGCGGACCTCGTCGGCCACCGCCTGGTCGTGGGTGACGATGACGACGGTGGTGCCCAGACGCTCGTTCGCGGTGCGGAAGGCGGCGAAGACCTGTTCCGCGGTGTGGGAGTCCAGCTCGCCCGTGGGCTCGTGGGGGCGGCGCCCCCCGCGGTGGGGGGGGGGGGGGACCGCCGAGGGGCCCCCCCCCGGGGGCCCACCCACCCACACTGGGGGGAGGGGGGGGGGGGCGGGCGCGCGG
>NZ_JBHYKH010000032.1:0-35096 GCF_042741275.1 Streptomyces sp. NPDC058964 | reverse complement strand
CTGATACTGGTGGGCATAACGCCCAGGCCGCTCACCATCACCGAGGGCCTGACCTTCAACTACCTGCAGAAGCAGGTGCGCGGCCACTACGGCGGCTTCCCCGAGTCAGTCTCCGAGCTGGTGCAGCTGACCGCGGCCGGACGCCTCGACCTGGCCCCCTCCATCACCGACCACATCCCGCTCGTCGAGGCCGCCGACGCCGTCCACCGGCTGGAGAACAAGATCGGCGACCCGATCCGCCTCATCCTCGTCCCCTGACGCCCGTCAGCAGGACGACAAGCCACCCTGGGCAGGGGTGAGTGGGCGCCGGTGCGTGAGGGAGCACCGGCGCCCACGGCTTTCCGGCAACCGTGGAGAGAAAGAACCATGCAGACGACCGACACCCCGGGCCGTACTTCGCAGCGCAGGGATGCCCACTCCAACCGCCGACGCATCCTCGCGACCGCCCGGCAGAAACTGCGGGAGGACCCGGACGCGAGTCTCGACAGCATCTCGCAGGCGGCCGGCGTCGCCCGGCGCACCCTCTACGGACACTTCCCCAGCCGACACGCGCTGATCGCCGACCTGACACAGGAAGCAGGCAATGAACTACGGCAGGCGTTCGCCGGAGCCCGTACCGCGGATGCCGACCCGGTCGAGGCGATGACACGGATGGTGCTGGCGGCATGGACGGTGGGCGACCACTACCGCGTGCTCATCGCCTTGGGACGGCGCCATCTGGGAGAGGACGAGATCCGCACCACCCTGGCACCGGCCCGCGCTGAGGCCGTCGCAACCCTACGGCGCGGTCAGCGCGAAAGCGTCTTCGCGGACCACCTTCCAGCACCCGTGCTCGCCCAAGCACTGGAGGCACTGATGCTGGCCCTCGCCGAGGAGAACGCCGCATGCCCCTGGGCAGACCCCACTGGTGCGGCCGCGGCAACCGCGTTCCTCGTCGCCGCCGGCGTAGCACCACAGAGGGCCGCGCTTCAGGTGCAGGAGGTCATCGGGCGAGACCGGGCAGCGGGCGACGGGTGACCTCGTGTGCGTCGTCCGCAGCGAGGCCGAGCATGCGCAGGACCATCTCGGCCAGGTCGGAGGCGGCTTCGTCGCCGTCGAGGTCCGGGCGGTCCAGCCGGAGAGCCACCAGCGAGAGCAGGGTGCCGCCCAGGGCGGACAGGGCGGTGGTCGCGTTGCCACAGGTGAAACGGCCTGAGGCGATGCCGATCTCCAGGTCGCGCAGGGCGCGTGGGGAGAGGCCGCGGTCGGAGTGGATGTGGGCCAGGCCGCGGTCGCGCAGGATTCGCAGGAGTTCCGGGTGGGAGTCGGCCATCCGGGCGGTGAGCCGGAAGCCGACCGCGACCAGCTCGGCCGGGTCGTCGATGCCTTGCACGCATGCGTCGATGACCTGCCCGAACTCCTCCAGGGCGTCCGTCACCGCCGCGTCGAACAGCTCCGTCTTCGACTCGAAGTGGTTGTAGAAGGACCCGAAGCCGACATCGGCGCGCTCGGCGATGGCCTGGATGCTCGCGCTCGTGTCCCCGGTCTCCGCGAGGATCTGCCGGGCCGCGCGGACGAGCGCCTGGCGGGTCTCGGCACGGCGTCGCTCGAAGCGGTTCTTGGGCGGGGCTGACGTCGGCATAGGGCCCAGTGTAACCGGCGCAACGATGACGCTGCCATTACTGATGGGATCCTCAGTTATTTGGGCTGCACCTATTGACGACGAGAAACGGCAGAGTTGATGATTTCCTCATTACGGCAATGTTGCTTGGAGGACACCATGTCCCACATCCCCGTTGACAAGGGCGGTCCTCTGACGCCCCACCAAGACCTCCACAGTGAGCAGGGCGCCCTGCGCGGTGAACACCCCGGACGATCCCGGAATCCCGTGATCAAGGTGGCGGATCTGGCCTGGCTGGAGTTCGAGAAGCCGGACCTGGACCGGGCCGAGGTGTTCGCCCGTGACTTCGGATTCGCCGTCGCCGCCCGCACCGAGCGGGAACTGTGGCTGCGCGGCACCTTCGCGGGCTCCCCCTGCATGGTCATCCGCCGCGGGTCGGCATCCCGCTTCATCGGGCCGGCGTTCCGCGCGGCCGAACGGGGCGATCTGGACCGACTCGCCCGCGCGACCGGTAGTGAGGTCCGGGACATCGACGTACCCGGCGGCGGACAGTCGGTCACGCTGCTCGATCCCTCCGGCTTCCCGGTCCGGGTCGTGCAGTGCGCCGAGCAACTGCCCGCTCTGCCCGGGCAGCAGCCCCTGATCATCAACACCGGCATCGAAGGCCGCCGTACGAACGCCACCCAGCGCCCGCCCCGCGAGCCGTCGCGTATTCAGCGGCTCGGGCACGTGGTGCTGGAGACACGGGTGTTCACGCGGGCCCTGAACTGGTATCTGGACACGCTCGGAATGATCGTCAGCGACTTCCTGTTCCTGGACGGGCAGCGCCAGCGCGGGCCGACCATGGCGTTCATCCGCTGCGACCAGGGCAGCACGCCCGTGGACCACCACACCCTCGCCCTGCACCTGGGGCCCGGCACCGGCTACGTCCACTCCGCCTACCAGGTCACCGACCTGGACGCGATCGCCGCCGGCGGTGAGTACCTGGCCGAGCGCGGCTACCGGCGCAGCTGGGGCATCGGCCGGCACATCCAGGGCAGCCAGCTCTTCGACTACTGGCGCGACCCCGACCGCTTCATGCTGGAGCACTTCGCCGACGGCGACCTGTTCTCCTGCGACCTCGAACCCGGCTGGGCGCCGATGTCGGCGAGCGGCCTCGCGCAGTGGGGGCCGCCGGTCACCCGCGACTTCCTGGGCGCCAACCCCTCCCCCGCCAAGCTCCGCGAGGTCATGACGGCCCTGCGCGGCGACAACGAACTCGACCCCGCACGCCTGCTGGGCCTGATGAAAGCGATGAGCTCATGAGCACCAACGTTCTGCGCACCCCCGACGGCTGGTGGGCCGTCCGGGGCGAGCGCGCCGTCCGTATCGAGACCAAGGCGGTCACCACCGCCGAGCTGATCGCCGACCGGGACGCGGTCCGCGAGGCCGCCGCCTCCGACGACAGCGGCACGCCCGTCGCCGGTCTGGTGGCACTGCCCCCGGTCACCACCCCCTGCCGGGTGGTGGCCCAGATGGTCAACTACCGCAGCCACGCGAAGGATTCGGGCTTCACCGGCGACATCCCGCCCACCTTCTTCCGCAAGGCGTCCGGCTCGGTCAGCGGTCCGCACGAGCCGATCGTCCGCCCCGCGCACGTGAGGTTCCTCGACTACGAGGTGGAACTCGGCCTCGTCATGGGCGCGCCGCTGCCCGTGGGCACCGTCGTCGAAGAGCAGGACCTCCCCCGCTACGTCGCCGGCCTCGTCCTCACCAACGACGTCAGTGCCCGCGACGTCCAGCTGACCAAGACACAGTTCTACGAGAGCAAGTCCTACCCGACCTTCACACCGACGGGGCCGTACCTGGCCCTGCTGGAGCCCGAGGACTTCGCACGTCTGATCGACCTGCGGCTGCGGCTGTCGGTCAACGGCGTACCGCGCCAGGACCGCACCCTTGCCGACATGATCGTACGACCGGCGCAGGCGCTCACCCTGCTCGCCCGCTTCCAGACCCTCGACCCGGGCGACCTGCTGCTGACCGGCACACCCGGCGGCACCGCCCTGAAGGCCCCGCCCAAGCCGGTCGAGAAGATCGCAGCCCTGCTGCCGCCGGCGCTGAAGTGGAAGGCGTTCTTCAACGGTCAGGCCAAGAACCCCCTGTACCTGCAGAACGGTGACCTGGTCACCGCCACCATCGCCACCCCTGACGGGCGGATCGACCTGGGTGAGCAGCGGACCGCCGTGACGGACGCGACGTGAGCGCCGCATCCCGGAGGCCGGTGGTCATCATCGGTGCGGGACCCGTCGGAGTCACGGCCGCGCTCCTGCTCGCCCGGCAGGGAGTGCCCAGCCTGCTCCTCGAACGCCACCGGGACGTCTACCCCTTGCCGCGCGCCGTCGTCGTGGACGACGAGGTTCGCCGGATCCTGCAGAGCGTCGGCGTCCACGAGGAGTTCGCCACCCTCGCCCGGCCGGCGCCCGGGTTGCGGCTGCTGGACGCCCGGCGCCGCGTGATCGCCGAGTTCCCGCGGTCCCTGCACGGCCACCACGGCTTCCCGCAGACCAGCATGTTCGACCAGCCGGAGCTGGAACGGCTGCTGCGCGACGCCCTGGCCCGTCGCCCCGAGTGCGAGCTGCGGGGCGGGGTGGAGGTCGTGTCCGTCGACCAGGACACCGACGGAACGGCTCCGGTCCGGGTCACCTTCCGCCGCGACGGCAGCGACGAGGACGAGCAGGTGTGGGCCGACGCCGTCCTCGGCTGCGACGGCGCCGGCAGCCTCATCCGCGACGCCATCGGCGCCGTGTGGGAGGACCTGCACTTCGAGGAGAGCTGGCGGGTCATCGACGTACGCACCAGCCTCCCGGTGCGCACCTGGGAAGGCGCCGAGCAGATCTGCTGCCCCACCCGGCCGGCCACCTTCATGCGAGTCGGCGAGGACCGCTACCGCTGGGAGTTCCGGCTGGCCGAGGGCGAGTCCACGGACGGCCCGGAGGGGCTGGAACAGCTGCACGAGCTGGTCGCCCCCTGGGTCGACCTGCCGTCCGCCGCCCGCGGGAGCGGCGACTTCGAGGTGATCCGGCAGGCGCGGTACACCTTCCGGGCCCGCCTCGCCGACCGGTGGCACCGAGGACGCGTCTTCCTGCTGGGCGACGCGGCCCACCTCACCCCGCCCTTCATCGGGCAGGGCCTGTGCGCAGGCCTGCGCGACGCCCGCAACCTCACCTGGAAGCTCGCCCGCGTCCTTCAGCAGGGCGCGGACGACCGTCTGCTGGACACCTACCAGCAGGAGCGCAAGCCACACGCCCGCCACGTGATCCGTGTAGCGGTAGCCGTCGGCTGGGCCATGACCGGGGGGCAGGACCGCGGTGCGGCCCTCCGCCGGGCCGTGGTGGGCGCGGCATGCCGCATCCCCGGCGTGACCGCGGCGGTGAGCCGCGACCTCAGCCCCGCACTGACGGCCAATCCGCTGGTACGACGCCGCCCCCGGCTGACCGGCCGTTCTCTGGCCGGCACCTTCTGCCCGCAACCCTGGGTGCTGTACGACGGCACGCGAGAGCGCCTGGACGACATCCTCGGGGACTCCTTCGCCCTCCTGACCGCTGTGCCGCCCACGGCACGGATGACGGACGTGGCCACGGCCCTGGGCGCATCCGTGATCCATGTCGACGACCTGGACGACGACGGCACCCTGGCCGCCTGGCTGGCACGCGGCCGGGCGGACGCCGCCCTGCTGCGCCCCGACCGCGTCGTGATGGACACCGTCCCCACCGGCACCGGCGACTTCACCGACGCCGCCGCCTGGGCTCCGCTGCTGCACACGGCCCGCCGCCCCGCCGAAGCCCGGCCCGCACCCTGACGAGGAACACCACACCATGACCACCCCGCACTCCACGCCCTGTCCGGAGCCCTTCCTGCCGCCCGACCCCCAAGCGGCCGCCGGCAGCCGCATCGCGGACTTCGCCCGCTGGGCCGCCCGGCACCAGGGCACCGACGGCATCCAGGACCCCACCGACTACCAGGCCCTGCACCACTGGTCCGTCACCGACCTGGAAGGCTTCTGGGCCGCGGTGTGGGAGTACTTCGACATCGACGCCACCACACCGTACGAGCGGGTGCTGGCCGAGGAGACCATGCCCGGTGCCTGCTGGTTCCCCGGCGCCACCCTCAACTACGCCCACCACGCACTGCGCAACCTGCACCCGGACGCACCCGCGATCACCGCACTGGACGAGACCGGAGCCGCCTACGAGATCACGGGACGACAGCTGCGCGCCCGCGTCGCCTCCGTCGCCGCCACCCTGCGCGACCTGGGCGTCGGACAGGGCGACAGGGTGGTCGGCTACCTGCCCAACACGCCCCACGCCGTCATCGCCTTCCTCGCCGCGGCCAGCCTGGGCGCGGTGTGGTCGGTGTGCGGCCAGGACTACGCGCCCAAGGCCGCAGCCGACCGCTTCGCCCAGCTCGAACCCACGGTGCTCATCACGGCGGACGGCTACCTCTTCAACGGCACCGCGCACGACCGCCGCGCAGCCTCCCTCGACCTGGCCGCCGCCCTGCCCACGCTCAAGGCCACGATTCTCGTGGACCACCTGGGCCTTGCGTGGCCCGCGACCCGGGCCGCGAGGCTGACGGTTCCCTGGGAGGACGCGGCAGGCCGCACCGAGTACCTCGCCATCACCCCGGTTCCGTTCGACCACCCGCTGTGGATCGTCTTCTCCTCCGGCACCACCGGCCTGCCCAAGGGCATCGTCCACGGCCACGGCGGCGTCCTGCTGGAGCACCTCAAGACCCTCGGCCTGCACTGCGACCTGGGCGTCGGGGACCGCCTGCTGTGGTACACCACCACCCACTGGATGATGTGGAACCTGGTCGTCTCCGCCCTGCTGACCGGCGCCACCACCTGCACCTATGACGGCAGCCCCGCGCCGGTCGCACGCCCGGACGTCCTGTGGGAGCTGGCGGCCCGCCACAAGGTCACCGTGTTCGGCACCAGCCCCCAGTACCTGCTGGCCATGGCCAAGCTGGGCATCGAACCCTCCGTGCACGACCTGTCGGCGATCCGCGTCATCGGCTGCACCGGCTCCACCCTGCCCGCCTCCGCCTACCCCTGGGTCCGCGACCACGTGGGCGCGGGCATCCAGCTCGCCTCCACCAGCGGCGGCACGGACGTCGTCTCCGGCTTCGCCGGCAGCGCCCCCACCACCCCGGTGTGGGCGGGTGAGCTGTCGGCTCCCAACCTCGGCGTGGCGCTCGCGGCGTACGACGGCGCGGGACGGCCGGTCGTCGACCAGGTCGGCGAACTGGTCGTCACCCGCCCGATGCCGTCGATGCCGCTGTACTTCTGGAACGACCCGGACGGCAGCCGCTACCGCGACGCCTACTTCACCGCCTACCCGGGCGTGTGGCGGCACGGCGACTGGGTCACCCTCACCTCCCACGGCTCGGTGATCGTCCACGGCCGTTCCGACGCCACGCTCAACCGCAACGGCGTGCGCCTGGGCAGTGCCGACATCCACGACATCGTCGAACGCCTCCCCGAGATCACCGAGGCCCTCGTCATCGGTGCGGAGGAACCCGACGGCGGCTACTGGATGCCCCTGTTCGTCGTCCCCGCGCCCGGAGTCACGCTGGACGACGCCCTGCGGGAGAAGATCCGCGACGCCGTCCGCACCGGCGCCTCGCCCCGCCACGTACCCGACGAGATCCTCGCCGTGCCGGCCATCCCGCACACCAGGACCGGCAAGAAACTCGAGGTCCCGGTCAAGCGCCTGCTTCAGGGCGCCCGCGCCGAGCAGGTCCTCAATCCCTCGGCGGTCGACAACCCGGACCTCGTCGCCTACTTCGCCGACCTGGGGGCCGAACGCCGCCAGGCCCGTCACCGGCACACCGTCAAGGACGCCTCATGAGCCTCTACGCCGCCCTGGGCTGTCCGATCGTGCTGATCTTCGCCCTGCTGGGCGTGGCCAAGATCCTGGCCCTCGGCCCGATGCCCGAGCTGGCCGCCCACGCCGGCTTCACCACCTCGGCCTACCGGCTGATCGGGGCGCTGGAGCTGGCGGGCGCCATCGGCGTGGCGATCGGCCCGGCCCTGCCCTTGTTCGGAGAGGTGGCCGGCCTCGGCCTCCTTGCGCTCCTCGCCGGTGCCGTGACCACGCACGTGCGCAAAGGAGACGGGCCGCCCAAACTCGTCCCCGCGGTCATGTGCGCCGCGCTGGTCGCCTGGTATCTGGTGGTCCTTTCCGGTGGCGGGTCGTGACATCGGCTGCGCGCCGTAGCTGCCACCTCTGACAGGCGGGACCGCCGTGCTCGTGGGCCGCCGCGCGCAGGCGGCAGAGGACCCTGAGTGCCGTTAGCGAGCCCACGCCGGGGCTGACACACTGAATCCGTGGTTCCACTGATGACCGCGACCGATCAGGCCGCGTCCTCATCACTCACGGGCGCCGGCGTGGTGTCGGTCTGCGCGTTGCTCTTCACCGTGGCGTCGTTCTGGTGGCTCAACGCCAGACAAGGGCGGCTGAAGACCTGGGAGCCTCACGCCTTCGCAGCGATCATTCACTCGTCCACGGCCCGCCTGCGGCTCCCGCTCGTCCTTCACAACACCGGCCCCAAGCCGATCGTCGTACAGGACCTCATCCTGACCTTCCCCGACGAGCCCGCTTCTCACCTGCCGCTGCTGTGGGTGTCTACACCGTCCCGCCTTCAGCCGGGGCCGGACGAGGATGCGAAACTGCCGGCCGGCTTCGTCGTGCCCGGCAGAGAAGCGCAACAACTCTTCCTCGAGTTCGAGGCACCCTTTTCCGGGTTCGTGCCGGAAGCCCGTGACTACAAGGTCCAGCTGCAAGCAAGAGTCGGCCACCGCAAGGGGTGGCGCCGCCTGCTGTCGTTCACCCTGCGGGCCGCCAACATCATCGATCCGGATCGCTACACCGTCTACAACAACGCACCGGTCGAGCTGACGAAGGAGGATCAGAGAAGAGCGGATGCCGCACTCCTTGAGTTGTTGCAAGAGCAAGGGGACGACTCCGCGCCGGGCGGCAGGAGACCGCGGCGTTCTTCCCATGACGACGGCGACGCCGGTACGAGCCGCTGACGCAGCACCCGCCGGCCGAGCACC
Organism: Streptomyces sp. NPDC058964; assembly: GCF_042741275.1. Taxonomy (NCBI): domain Bacteria; kingdom Bacillati; phylum Actinomycetota; class Actinomycetes; order Kitasatosporales; family Streptomycetaceae; genus Streptomyces; species Streptomyces sp. NPDC058964. The sequence continues at coordinate 26,400 of NZ_JBHYKH010000032.1, read as the reverse complement.
GCTCCTGCTGCGATCAGACTGGAAGGCGGGGCCGATGAACCGGGAGGCGGGACCACGGCGGATCACCAGGCAGTGCGCTCCGGCCAGGGCGCCGCGCAGAAAGAGGGTGTCCCCGGTGCGGGCGGCGGTGGTGGAGCCGAAGTCGTGGGCGAAGGTCTCGGCGCGGTCCAGGTCGGGCTTGGTGAACTCCAACCAGGCCAGGTCGACCACCTAGACGACGGGCTGGGCGGCGCGGCCGGGGTGCTCCCCGCGCAGGGCGCCCTGCTCGCTGTGCAGACCCTGATGGGCGTCGGCAGTGGGGCGGCCGGGGTGGGTGTCGGGTCGTCCACGGGGTTCCTTCCTGTGGCTCCACGACCTGTGGCGAGGGTGGGGCGGGTGCCGCTGTGTCCCAGAGGCGAGGCGGAGATGAGGGTGGGGGCCCGGCCCGCCGACTGCGGCGGTGGTCGGCAGGCCGGGTGGCACGGCGGTGAGCGGTTCCTACCGTGCGAGGAGGGAGTCCAGTGCGGCGGTGAGTTCGGCGACCGGGTCGGTGGCCGCGCCATGGACGCGCCAGCCGATGAAGCGGTCCGGGCGCACGAGGACGGCGCCTTGCGGTGTGTGGCCGCGGGCGGCGGTCCAGGTGGAGCGCAGGTCGCGATAGTCGCCGTCGACGTGGCCGATCCGGATGGCGTCCAGCGGCAGCCTCCTCTCGGCAGCGATCTTTTCGGCGGCCTCGCGCCAAGCCTGGCCGTCCTCCCCGGCGATCAGCAGGAACCGGCCGGGGCGCACCAGGCGGGCCAGGGCCACGCGATGCCCGTCAAGGTCCTCCAGCCAGGCGTGGGGCAGCGGGTGTCCGGGGCGGGCGGAGGGCTGGTAGATGCGGACCGGGTCGGGGTTCTCCGCTGCGGGAGTGCCGTCGGGGACGACGGCCGCGGACTCGTACGTGTAGCCGAACTCGACGCCCAGTTCGTTGAACTCCATGGACTGGGCGGCCACGGCGGCCAGGAAGGTGCGGCGGAAGTCGCCGTCGGTGGGGTCCTCGCTCCACAGGCGGCGGGCCTGCCGCCAGTTCTCCTCCTCGTCGGCCCCGGGGCCGCCGCCGAAGAGGGCGTTGATGGCGATGTGGTTCATGGCGTTCTCGAGCGAGCGCTGGACGTTGGTGGCGTCCACGGGGCGCCGCTCGGCCTCGTAGCTGTCCAGCAGGGCGTCGTCGGCATGGCCGTTCAGCACGGCGGCGAGCTTCCAGGTGAGGTTCTGGACGTCGTGCATGGCGGAGGTCAGGCCGAGGCCGCCGGTGGGCGGATGCCGGTGGGCGGCGTCCCCGGCGATCAGGACGCGGCCGGCGCGGTAGCGGTCGGCGACCACGCCTTCCAGTGTCCAGCGGGAGATCATGTGGACCGTCAGGTCCTCCTCGCTCAGGCCCAGCCCAGTGCGCAGGTCGGCCAGGACGGACTCGTCGTCCAGCGCGCGGCCGTCATCGGGCCCGTAGTTGAGGTGGAAGACCCACTCCTCGGACTCCGGGCCCCAGTGGTCGGGGCCCATGGGCACGAGCACGCCCGGGATGCCGAGGTCGGGCAGCCACAGCCAGCGGATCAGCACGTCGGGGTCGGTCGCCACCTGGGACAGGTCGGCGGAGATGTGGAAGGAGACGACGCGCGCGAGGTTGCGCACGCCCTCCTGGACGATGCCCACGGCGGGGCCGACGGTGCGGCCGCCGTCGCAGCCCAGCAGGTAGCGGGCCCGCACCCGGCAGGTCTCGCCGGTCTCGCGGTCGGTGACGGCGGCGGTGACGCCCTCGTCGTCCTGGGCGAGTTCGGTCAGTTCGTGGTGGAAGCGGACCCTGCCCGTGGCGAGTTCCTCGGCGCGGGTGCGCAGGACGGGCTCCAGGCGGATCTGGGGCAGGTTGGCCTGCCGCTCGGGGCTGGCCGCGAGCCACTCCGGAGAGTGCCCGCCGGCTCCCCAGGCCTCCATCCTGGCGACCCTGCGGCCGTAGTCCTCGTGGTCGCCTGCCAGGCCTACGTACCAGGCGGTGTGGGACATCTGCTCGGCCGGGGCGGAGGCGGCGTAGATGGTGTCGGCCACGCCGGCGTCGCGCATGATCTCCATGGCGCGCTGGTTGAGGACGTGGGCCTTGGGCAGGACGGAGGTGCTGGGCCAGGCGGTGACCAGCAGGGACTCGATGCCCATGCGGCTGAGCAGCATGGAGGCGGTGAGCCCCGCACCGCCTCCGCCGACGATGAGGACGGGGACGTCGATGTCGTTCATGGGTACTCCATGGGGTGTCGCGGCTCGAGGCCATGGGGTGGGGACGGCTCAGGAGAGGCAGAGGAAGAGCGCCGAGTGCGTTTCCCGGTCGATCGAGCGAGGCGGGGTGCCGGTGCCGTTCGCGGTTTGAGCGAGCGGCGGCGCACGGATGCGAAAGGGTGGTCGTTCCGAGAGGCGCCCGCTCGCTGCGGGCGGGCGTCGGCAGCCCGGACGGCACGGAGGGGATGCCGGAAACAGTGGTGTCGATTCAGAGGCCGCACCCGGCCTCGGCGGCCGAGGCGGTGAGATGCGGTGGGTGCCGTCCGCGCCGTGCGAAAGGCGGCTGCGGAGGCGGACTGGGTACGAACGCTGTGCTAGGCCAGCCACCGCGTGGAGGCGCAGGGCGGCAGATGCTGGCGGACGTCGATGCGGCTCATCGTGATGCTCCTCGGAGCCCAGGCGGCGGCGATGCTAGCCGCCGACCAGCGCGACGAGATGGGCTGCGGCCAAGGCACCCGCGATGGCGGCCGGCAGGCAGCGGGCCGCCGGATCGCCGCTGCGCAGGTGGACGACGACGGCGCCGGCCATAAGCAGGATCAGGCCGACCGATGCGGCGGCACCGAGCGCGGTGATCCGCAGGCCGAGCAGCAGTCCGGCCGCTGCCGCCACCTCCAGGGCACCCAGCAGGCGGTAGTGGGTGGTGGTCATGCCGACGTGGGCCGCGGCCTGGCGCATCGCGGGCAGCGCCGCGAGCTTGGCCGAGCCGAGCAGAAGGAATATCCCGGCGAGGAGCACGGCGAGAACGATGGCGGTGGTGCTCATGTGGTTTCTCTCTCAAGTGGCTTGCTGGGGGCGTACTGCCAGTGCAGGACGTACCGATCGAGGGCTGCCGTGACCCTGCTCCGTACCGCCTCGTCGGCAGGGGCGGGCACCGTGACGCGCACGCCTCCGTCGTGCGGCCGGCACAGAATGCGTTCCGGGTCGCAGTCCGCGCCCTGGGCGACCAGTTCGGCGTGGACGGCGCGGCGGGTGGCGTCCAGGCGCAGGCCGAGCTTGTAGGGCTTGCCGACGGCGGTGAGCGGGATGGCGTCGATCACGAGCACCTCGCGCGGGGTGGCGGCGCGTTCGGGGACCCGTTCGGTGGCCCAGGTGAGCAGTTCGGCGGGCTCGGTCCGGGCGCCGGGGGCGAGGGTGACGTAGGCGACGGGCACCTCACCGGCGTGCGGGTCGGGGCGGCCCACCGCCGCGGCGGCGGTGACCTCGGGGTGGGCGAGGAGGGCGTCCTCGATCGCGGCGGGATCGATGTTGTGGCCCCCGCGGATGATCAGGTCCTTGGCTCGGCCGGCGAGATGGATGAAGCCGTCGGCGTCGATGCGGGCCAGGTCGCCCGTGTCCAGCCAGCCGTCGCGGATCTTCCCGGCGGTCTCCAGGCGAGGCCCGTGGGCGGTGTGCTCGGCGACGTACCCGGCGAAGACGACCGGACCGCTGACGGCGAGCACCCCGGTGGCGCCCGGCGGCAGGTCGTGCCACTCACCGGTGTCCGGGTCGATCCGCACGGTCTTGACCTGCTGGTAGGGCAGGCGCCGGCCGACACTGCCGGGGCGAGTGTGGCCGGGCAGGCCGAGGGCGGAGGCACAGGTCGCCTCGGTCAGCCCGTAGCCCTCGCACAGGGGGATCCCGGTGTGCTTCTCGAAGGACTCCCGTACGGCGGGCGGCAGCGGGGAGGCGCCGACGGCGGCGAACCGCATTCTTGAGACGTCCGCGTCGACGGGGACACGGGCGAGGACGGAGTACACGGTGGGCACCGCCGACATGGCGGCGATGCGGTAGTGCTCCACCAGCTTCCAGAACACTGGATACAGCTCGGGATCGCGGTAGCCCAGCGGCCCGGCCCACACCACTTCCCGGCCGCGCAGCAGCGGGCCGAGCAGGGTGACGATCAGGGCGTTGACGTGGAACAACGGCAGCGCCGCGAACATCACCGATTCCTCGTCGAGAGGAATGCTCGCGGCCACCATCCAGGCGTCGACGACCTCGTTGGCGTGCGTATGGGCGGCAAGCTTGGGGATGCCGGTGGTGCCGCCGGTGTGGAAGTAGGCGGCCAGGTCGTCGGCGGCCGGCGACTCGATGTCCACCAGCCGGTCGGCGGGATGGGACGCGGCAAGCTCCGCGAGGTAGCCGACGCGTACGCCCTTGATGGGGTCCAGAGCGGGGGCGGTGCCGTCAGCCAGGGTGGGGGTCAGTGCCAGCAGCGCGTCCAGCCGCAAGGCCGCGGCGACCTGCCGGGCTGTGGCCCATACCTGTGCATCCAGCTGCGGACCGGCGGCGATGAGCACCCGCGCGCCGCTGCGCCGCAGCAACTGCTCGACGTGCTCGGACGCCAGGCCCGGGTTGACCGGGGCGGCGATGCCCGCTGCCTGCGCGGCCAGCAGCGCGCCGGGAAGCTCCGCGGTGTTCGGCGCGAGCAGGCCCACGGCGTCCCGGCGGGTCACGCCTAGAGACCCCAGCAGATTGGCTGCGCGATGCACCTGGCCACGCAGTTGCGCGAAGGTGGCTGTGGCGGGGCGCAGGAAGCGGGCGGCATCGGGTAGCACCCTCAGGGCCGGCCGGTCGGGCCACAGGCGGGCGGCGCGCAGCAGGGCATCGTAGGTGGTGGCGGGCAGGCCGCGCTCGTGCAGCGGTACGGCCTCGATCGCGGACAGGTCCGCGCTGCTGTCGGGGGCGGGCCACAGCAGGTCGGTGGGTGTGCGTGTCACCGGTGCGCCTTTGCAGGGTGAGGGATGGGGTCAGGTGGCCGGCCCGGTACGGGGATGCCGGGCCGGCCGGTCCCGGGCGGGGGTCCCGGGAGCCGTCAGCGGGCGCGCACCACCGTGCGCTGCTCGCCGAGATCGAGTGCGCCGTCGTCGGTCGCGATACGGGCCGTGACGACGTCGCCGTCCTTGAGGTAGTCGGGGTTCGCCTGCTGGCGGGCGAAGAACTTCTGCCAGCGCTTGTGCGGGGGAATCAGGGCGGCAAGCGTGGCCAGGAGCCTGCCCGGAGACTTCAGGGCGGTGCCGCCTGGGGTTCCGGTGAGCAGGACGTCACCGGGCTGCAGGTGCTGGAAGCGGGCGAGCAGACCGAGGGCGTGGGCGGGCCGGACGATCATGTCCGTGGTGGTGCGGTCCTGCCGGGTGGCCCCGTTGACCTTGAGGGTGAGCCGCAGGTCCGGCAGGCGGGCCAGGTCGTCGGCGTCGACCAGGAGCAGCCGGGGCCCAAGCGGTGTGAAGGTCGGGTACGACTTGGACTCGTAGAATTGGGTCTTGGGCAGTTGCAGATCGCGGGCGCTGACGTCGTCGGCGACGACGAGCGCGGCGACGAACGCCGGCAGGGTGGAGTCGGTGACCTCGGTACCGACCGGCAGATCGGCACCCATCACCAGCCCGAGCTCCACCTCGTAGTCCAGGAAACGCACGTGCTGTGGACGCTTGATGTCCTGGTAGGGCCCGCTGACGGACCCGGACGCCTTACGGAAGAACGCCGGCGGAACGGTGTCCGGGTCGAATCCGGAGTCCACCGCGTGGGAACGGTAGTTGACCATCTGCGCCACCACCCGGCAGGGCGTGGTGACGGGCGACAGCAGCTCGGCCTCTCCAACCGAAACCCCGGCGTCGGGGTCACCCGTGGCGCGGGCAGCCGCCTGCTGCACGGCGGAACGGTCGGCGAGCAGGCCGGCGGTGGTGTCCGCTTCGGTGTCGACGCGGTGCAGCCGTCCTGTGCCGCTCTCCACCCACCAGCCGTCTCTGGTGCGGACGACCTGGATACTCATCGGCTCTCCTGAGTCCTGGACAGGCACCGACCGGAACGCTCCCGCGAGCAGCTCCAGTCAGCAGTGATGAGAGAATCAGTCCAGATGACGACCCCGTCAACTGCAGTCAGTCGTGATGAAATAATCAAATCTGATTCGCCTGATCATGGTGGAGAGATGAGTATCGATCGACAGGGCAGGGCCAACACACCCAGCCACACGCCCAACCGCGTGGACCGACGCAAGGCGCGCACCCGTGCCGCGCTGATCGCCGCCGCACAGCGGTTCCTCGCGGATCAGGGGCGGACCGACGTGAGCATCCAGGAGATCACCGAGGCGGCGGACGTCGGCTTCGGCTCCTTCTACAACCACTTCACCAGCAAGGACGAGCTGTTCGACGCGGCCGTCGCCCTCACCCTGGAGGAACACGGCGCACTCCTGGAATCCGTCGTGGGAGACCTGAAGGACCCCGCGGAGATCTTCGCCGCCAGCGTCCGCCTGACCGGCCGGCTGCAGCGCACCCACACACAGATAGCCAGGATCCTCGTCCGTACGGGCATGTCCTATCTGACTTCCGACAGCGGATTGGCTCCGCAGGCGATGCGGGATCTGCGGGCCGCCGCCGACACCGGACGGCTGGACATCGACGACCCGCGCACTTCTGTGGCCATGGTCGGCGGCGCCCTGCTCGGAGTGCTCCACCTACTGGAGACCCGCCCGGACCTCGACGCCGCGCATGTTTCCGACCAGCTGGCCTTCCGCCTGCTGCGCATGTTCGGCATGACGCGCGCCGAAGCCCAGGAGATCGCCACTCGGCCCCTGCCATCGCTGCCCCGGACCTGACAATGGTGAGCAAGTTCGGTGACGCATGCGGATGCGACCGGCGCCCGTAACGCGGTCTACCGCACGCCGCACCCGCGCAGAGACACGTCGCCCATCTCCGCCAATGTGACGCTCAAGGGGGGCGGGGCGGATCCCCGACGGATCTCCGTGCAGAGGACGGTTGTGCCTGCCCGGGAGGCGCCCCGGGCGACGACCTTTCCGTCCACCAGCACCTCGGTCGAGCCGGAGGCACCTGTCAGCTGGACACCTGCCGCACCAGCAGCGCGCCAGGGAACGCAGGGTGGCCAGTGTGATCTGCCCCTGGGCGCCGGGGCTCTGACGGCTGTCGGTGAAGGTGCTTCCGAGATGTTGACAGGCTTGCGCGATCATGAGCAGCCCGCCGACGAGAAGCTCGTGCGCCCTCAGCGGGGCAGGCATCGCCTCAGAGACCTCCAGAGGCGTTCGACTTTGCAGAGGCGAAGGCTATGGCCTGTTGGTCGCCAAGGGCCCCGGGCCGCATCTACCGCAGGCGTGTGTCATCACTGCGCCCTCGCGTCGAGTGCTCGGGGGAGCAGAACCCGAGGGGTACGGTGCCACCGCCGGACACTGCAGCGCACCGCTCGGAAGCCGCCGCCGACCGCGTCTGCAGAGGCTTGTCGTCGAACGCCTCTCTCACAGACTGCCCCTGTAACGGGGGTTATGGCTGTGTGGGCCCGACCAGGTGGAAGACCTCCCGGGCAGCGTAGCGTTTGAGGCATCGGACAATTTCGCGACGGGTCTTGCCCTCCTTGATGCGGCGTTCGTGGTAGTCCTGGGTGCGCGGGTCGACGCTGCAGGCGGGTCTGCACGATCCGGTGCCCGCCCGCGGAACGCTCCGCAGGGCTGACCCCGCACAGCGCGGCGAAAGACACGTCACTGCCCAGGCGTTCCGGGTTGTCCCCTACCGTGATCAGCGAAGTGACGGCCGTGTCCGGACCGGTACCCGCCACCGTGAGCACCTGCGGAGCGTGGTGTTCCACGAGCCGGGCCAGGCGTCCTTCCAAGTCCTGGATCTGCTCGGTGGCTGCCCGATTCGCTGGGCCGGCAGACACAGGGTGATGCGGGTGGCCCGCGGCACCGCCTCATCACCGTCCTCGTCGTCCTTGCTGTCGTCGGCGAGCCGTGCGCAGGTACGGAAAAGGTCTGCATTGCCCAGCCCGGCCGGTTCTTCCCGCAGGTTCGGGGCGGCACTGACGAGGACAGCCTTGAGCTGATTGATCGCCTGGGTGCGCGCCTTGACCGCCGACCGCTTGGCGAGTGTGTACACCCGGGCGATCAAGTCCCAAGGCCCAGGCGGCAGCGGTGGGGCCGGCTCCGCGTTCGGTCAGCAGGGGGACGAACGCAGTCACGACGGCGTACATCGCGAAGCCGTTGAAGGTGAGCGCGGCGGCGAGCAGCAGGAATGGTCGGCTACGGGCCGCCGAACCACTGTCGCTCGCCCGTTGGGTGGGGTGCGGCGGAGGCGATGGCCATGGGGCTCGCAGGGCCGGCGCGTGGGCCGGAACGGTGACCACCGCGAGGATCAGCGCCAGGATGGTGTGGGTGGTGCGCCGGCTGAGACATTCGGCGCGAGCGGCCGTCAGGGGGCGAAGGCGGTGGAGGCCAGTCCGTCGGCGAGGGTGACGATGGTGGGCGCACGGACGCGATCCTCTCCCCACCAGCGGGTGAGAGCCGCGAAGGCCGGCTGGTAGAAGGTGGCCGCCATGGACAGCCCGGCCAGCAGCCACGCCGCCGTGAAGGCGAGCAGGTTGGGTGCGTGGGCGATGGCTGGTACGGCGGCCGCGCCGAGGAGGGAGCCGGTGGTCATCACGGCGCGGGGCCGCGACCGGTTCCCCGCTTCGGTCACGGCCCCGCCGGTGTGGAGGTCGGGCATCCCGGTCAGCAGCAGCCGTCCGCGGCGACCGGTTCCTTCGCGCCGGTCCCGGCCTCGGCGGCGCAGCGGGTGCTGCTCTGTTGCTTGGCCAGGGTGTCGGCGTCGGCCTTGACGACGTAGACCTCCCAGGGTTCCTGTCCGGGGCCGTGGACCCAGACCTTGTCCTGGAGGGCGTAGCAGCAGGTCGTGTCGTTCTCCACGTCGGTGGCCAGGCCGGCCTCAGTCAGGCGGGCGGTGGCGGCGTGGACAGCCTCGGGCGTCTCGACCTCGACGCCGAGGTGGTCCATGCGGGTTGCCTCGCCCGCGGCGCCCTCGATCAGGACAAGCTTGAGCGGGGGTTCGGTGATGGCGAAGTTGGCGTAGCCGTCACGGAGTTTGGCGGGTTCGGTGCCGAAGAGCTTGCTGTAGAAGGCGATGGACGCGTCGAGATCCGGAACACGCAGGGCGAGTTGTGCGCGGGACATGGCGAACCTCCTGGTGTGGATGCGGGTTTCAGCAGCCGCCGGGGGCGGTCGGGACGCCGAGGCCGATCTGCAGGGTGGCGGGGGCTGCGCAGCATCCGCCTCCTTCGCTGCTCTGGGCGGCGTCGGGGTCGTCGAAGAGGCCCGCTCCGCCGCACACGCCGGTCTCCGGGAGGGTCAGTTCGACGCGCTCGGCGGCCTCGTGGTCGCCAGCGAGGGCGGCGGTGATGGAGCGGACCTGCTCGTAGCCGGTCATGGCCAGGAACGTGGGGGCGCGGCCGTAGGACTTCATGCCGGCCAGGTAGACGCCCTGCTCGGGGTGGGAGAGCTCGTTCACGCCGTGCGGGTGGACGGTGCCGCAGGAGTGCACGTTGGGGTCGATGAGCGGGGCGAGGGCGGTCGGGGCCTGGAGGCGCTCGTCGAGGCCGAGGCGGATCTCGGAGAGGAAGGAGAGGTCGGGGCGCAAGCCGGTGAGGACGATGACCTCGTCGACCGGGTCGAGGCGGCGGCCGTCCTCGGCGACCAGGATCAGGCGGCCTTCGGTGTCCCGCTCGATGGCCTCCGTACGGAAGCCGGTTGCCGCGCCGGCGTGGCCCGCCTCGACGGCGGCTTTGGCGCGCAGGCCCAGTGCGCCGCGGGCGGGGAGCTGGTCGGCTTCGCCGCCGCCGTAGGTGTTCGCGCTGATGCCGCGGCGCAGGATCCACACTGCGTGTGTGCCGTCCTCCTCCTCTGCGAGGTCGGCGAGGTGGGCGAGGGCGGTGAAGGCGGAGGCGCCCGAGCCGACGACGGCGGTGCGCCTGCCCGCATACCTGGCGCGGACAGTCGGGTCGCTGAGGTCGGGAACGCGGTAGGAGATGCGGTCCGTGGCCGCCTTCTCCCCGAGGGCGGGCAGGCCGTTGGCGCCCATCGGGCTGGGGACGGACCAGGTGCCGGAAGCGTCGATGACCGCGCGGGCCGTGATGCGCTCCTCCTGGCCGCCGGCGATCTGGATGTGGACGGTGAAGGGCTGCTCGTCGCGGCCGGAGTCGACCGTGCGGTCGCGGCCGGCGCGGGCGACGCCGGTGACCTTGGCGCCGTAGCGCACCTTGTCGCCGAGGGTGTCGGCGAGCGGCTGCAGGTACTTCTCGGCCCAGTCGCCGCCCGTGGGGTAGGTGGAGCCGTCAGGGCGCACCCAGCCGGTCGGTGCGAGCAGCTTCTCGGCGGCGGGGTCGGTGACCTCGGCCCAGGGGGAGAACAGCCGCACGTGCGCCCAGTCGCGTACGGCGGTGCCGGCCAACGGTCCGGCTTCCAGGACCAGCGGTTCGAGGCCGCGCTCGGCGAGGTGGGCGGCGGCGGCAAGGCCGATGGGGCCTGCTCCGATGACCACGACGGGCAGCTGGTCGGTGGTGGGCGCGCTCACTGGGTTCCCCTTTGATTCGACGTTTGTCGATGGCTTGTGCGGGCCAGCATGGCACTTGAATAGGCAGGCGTCAATATAGACATCCATCGAATTCGCTGGAGATGGGCGCGACGTGTCGCCGCCCCTCCCTCCCGCACCCGGGGGAACGAGCCCGGCCCTCGCCGGCCTGGTTCGACATGTGTCAACATAGACACATGTCGAATACGAAGCTGCTGCCGCTGCTGGACCCGGAGGGCTCCGACGTGGCGGCGTGCTGCCCGCCCCTCACCGAGCGCCCGCTGACCGCTGACGAGGCGGAGAAGAGCGCCCGGATGTTCAAGGCGCTCGGCGATCCGGTGCGGTTGCGGCTGTTCTCGCTGGTCGCCTCGCACGAGGGTGGCGAGGCGTGCGTGTGCGACATCTCCGACGTCGGCGTCTCGCAGCCGACCGTCTCCCACCACCTGAAGAAGCTCAAGGATGCCGGGCTGCTGACTTCCGAGCGGCGCGGCACCTGGGTGTACTACCGGGTAGAGCCGTCAGTGGTCGCCGCAATGGGCCGGATGCTCGGCACCCTGGGCTGAGTCGACCGCACAAACCGAACAGCGAGCGGGTGGTTCGGGGGATGGGGCGTCGGTGGACCGTCAGGTGATCCACGCGGAGTCGCGCCCGTACGACGTTCCACCGGCTCCTCGACGGTGCCGCCGAGGCCGACCTCCGCGCAACTTGATCCGGCCGCTGCCGCTCCTGCTGCGGCTCTTCGGCTGGCACTTCGATTTCCACCGTCGACAGCTCACGTTGACCGAGGGCCGCTGACCTGCGGGCAGCCTGTCCCGCTCAGGACAGTCCGGCTTCACCGGCGGGCCGTGAGTACCAAGCCGGACAGGGCCAGCAGCATCCATACCGAAGGTAGGCGAAGGCGGCCGTTGGTGAGAAGGCAGTCCACAAGGACGCCGACGACGGCGGAGGCGGCGAGGTTGCCCGGGGACTGCACCGTGACCAGCAGGCCGAAGGCCGAGCCACACAGGTCCTTGGGGGCGAGTGTGGCGACGGCGGAGTGTTGCGCTGTTCCGACGGCGCCGATGCCGACGCCGGCCAGGAGGAAGGGGATTGCCAGAACGGCGATGGCCGTGCCGCTGACGGCGAACAGCCCGTAGGAGGCGGCGAAGGCCGCGGCCCCGGCCGCCAGAACGAGCAGCGGGCCGCGTGCGCCCAGCCGGTCAGCCCGGTGTGGTCTTCGCGTCGAGGATGACGAAGTCGAGACCCAGGCGGCGCAGGTGGTAGCCGGCGGCGAGCCCGGCCTGACCGCCGCCGATCACCAGCACGTGCGAGGCCGTCGTCATACGGTCGGCTGCTCCTCGGCCGTCCGGCCGGGCATGAAGATGAGGGCCACCAGGGCCAGCCCGACCACGGCGCCGACGAGCTGCATGCCGATGAAGGCCGCAACCGAGCCGGGTGCGATGCCCGCGAAGGTGTCGGTGAAGGCCCGGCCGATCGTCACCGCCGGGTTGGCGAAGGACGTGGACGAGGTGAACCAGTAGGCGGCGCCGATGTAGGAGGCGACCGCGACGGGGGCGAAGCGCAGCCGGTCGGTGCGGGCCAGGCCGAAGATCAGCAGGATCAGGCCCGCGGTGGCGACGACCTCGCCGAGGAACAGGTGTCCGGCGGAGCGGTCGTGGGTGGACCACTTCACCAGGGGCTCGCCGAACATCGCATCGGCCAGGACCGTGCCCGCGATCGCCCCGGCGATCTGCGCGGGGACGTAGACGGCCGCCTCGCGCAGGGTGACGCCGGCGCCGCCGCGGCGGGCAGTGAACCACTCAGCCAGGGTGACGGCGGGGTTGAAGTGTGCGCCGGAGACCGGTCCGAGCAGGGCGATCAGGACGCCGAGGCCGAAGACGGTGGCCGTGGAGTTGGCCAGCAGCTGCAGGCCGACGTCCTTGGTCAGCCCGGTGGCCTGGATGCCGGAGCCGACCACGACCGCGACGAGCGCCGCCGTGCCGACCAGTTCAGCAGCGGCCTTGGCCAGCAGCGGAGGGCTCTGCGGCAGGGCGGCGCCCGGTGCGGGCTGCGGCTCGGTGTCCGCCGCTATGGCGGATTCCCCGGCTCTGTCGTGCTCGGTGGCCTCGGTGGCGGTCAACAGGACTCCTCGGTGCGTTCGATGAAGCGACGGGACGCGGCGATGGACGGGCGCCGGAAGATCAGGGGCAGGACCGCTTGACGTTGTTCTCGGCGGTGGCGCGCGCGGTCTCCGCGAGGTCGGCGAACTGACCGGCAAGCGAGGCGATGACGTCGGCCTTGAGCCGGTAGTAGGTGAACCGGCCGCAGGGCTCCGTCTCCACGATCCCCGCCTCGCGCAGCACCTTCAGATGGTTGGAAAGGTTGGTCTGTCTGGCCCCCGTCTCCTCGATCAGATGCGTGGAGCAGAGCGTCTCCTTGGCCAGCAGGGTGACGATCCGGAGGCGGAGCGGGTCGGCCAGAACCCGCAACAGATCAGTGTCGACCGACGTCAGCATGGACTGATACTGTCACATCACTTCAGGCTGATACCAGTCTGGACTGATCCTTGGACCCGTATCCCAGCACGAGTTGGGGCCCATGCCCCGAAGGGGGTTCCCATGACCGCATGCCCGCCCCCTGTCCTGCCCGACGAACACCTCGCGACCGGTACCGCCCGGCTCTCGGTGCGCTACCGCGGGCGCTTCTCCCCGGAGACCATCCAGCGCCTGATCCTCGACTCCTGCGAGCGCCTCGCCGAGCCCGCCCGCGTCCGCACACACCTCGTCGTGCTGGCCGAGCACCTGGCCACCGAGCACCTCGACGCCCTCTCCCGCATCGAGGGCGCACCGGGAAGCGGCCTGCCGCGGGTGCTGTTCGTGTGCAGCCACGACGCCGGCCGCTCCCAGATGGCCGCCGCCCTGCTCGCCCACCACGCCCAGGGCGACGTGGTGCTCTCCTCTGCGGGAACACACCCGGCCGCCGCCGTCGAACCGGTCGTCGCGCAGGTGCTGACCGAGGCCGGAGTGGACCTCACCGACGCGTTCCCCACGCCGCCGACGGACGAGGTCGTACAGGCCGCCGACATCGTCATCACGATGGGCTGTGGGGATGCCTGTCCCGTGCCGCCGGGCCGCCGGTACCTGGACTGGCCCGTCACCGACCCCGAGGGCGCACCGATCGCAGTCGTCCGCGGCATCCGCGACGAGATCGACGCCCACATCACCGAGTTGCTCACCTCACGGCCGAGCAGCTGAACCCGCCCCCGTATCAACTGTTGATCCACTTACGAAGGAAGTTCCGATGTCCTCCAGCCCGCTCGCCTCCGTGCTGTTCGTCTGTGTCCACAACGCCGGGCGTTCGCAGATGGCCGCCGGCTTCCTCTCCCACCTCGCGGGCGACCGGATCGAGGTCCGCTCCGCCGGCTCCATCCCGGGCGACCAGGTCAACCCCGCCGCGGTCGAGGCCATGAAGGAGGTCGGCGTCGACATCTCCGCGGCCAAGCCGAAGATCCTGACCACCGAGGCCGTCCAGGCGTCCGACTATGTCATCACCATGGGCTGCGGCGACGCCTGCCCGATCTTCCCCGGCAAGAAGTACCTGGACTGGGCGCTGGAAGACCCGGCGGGCAAGGGCGTCGAGGCCGTCCGCCCCATCCGCGACGAGATCAAGACCCGTATCGAGGCCCTGATCGCCGAGATCGACGCCCGGCAGGAGGCCTGACGTCCGTGACGGGCAACGGCATACGCGCGGTCATCGTCCTCGGATCCGGTCCCGCCGGATACACCGCTGCCCTCTACAGCGCCCGCGCCGACCTCAAGCCGCTCGTCTTCGGCGGCGCCGTCTTCGTCGGCGGTGCGCTCACCACGACGACCGAGGTCGAGAACTTCCCCGGCTTCCCCGAGGGCATCGACGGCCCGAGGCACCTTCTGGCCTCCGTCCGCACCCAACAGCGGACCACAGCCGCACCGCCGTCCCGGCCGGCCCCACCACCTGATGCTCGCCGCCGTCGAAGGTCGGCCAGTCGACCGGCCGCAGCACCGGGCCCCCGCCCGCGGTCACCGGCCCGCCCCCGACGAGACCACCGAACCGGCATGCAGCGACACCGAGACATCCACCGCCGGCTCGTGCGACCAGGACACTTCGGTCAGGCGTGTCATGAGCCAGACCCCGGACCAGGGACAGCACCCACGCATCCTCCCGCCCGTCACAGCATCCCCACCCAGAAAAGCTGAGCATGACCGGCACCGGCATGCGGATCTCACCCGGCCCACGACGATGGGCTGTGCTCTCCACTGCTTCCGGAACTTCTACGCCTCACCGTTCGAAGCCGGCGCGGCCCGGGTCGGGAGCAGAGTCACCAACCGCGTGAGCCGCGAGCGAACTCGGGGCCCCTCGCCACATGGGACTGCCCACCATGAGCACCCCGTCCGTCCGACCGGCCCGGGACGGCCGGATACAGTGCGCGCGACGGCAGCCTGGTTGCTCAAGGAGGGGAAGCGTGACCGACACCAGCGAAACCCGATCCGCCGACAGTGCAGCGCACGCGACTCAGCAGGGCCGACTGCACCGCCTGATGCGCTACCTCCCCCTGATCGCCCCCGTCCTGCTGTGGACCGTGCCCTGCTGGCTGCTGCTGCACACCGGCCAGCACTGGCCGCTCCCTGTCACGCTCGCCGGCACCGCCCTGTTCGCCCTCGGCCTCATCGGCATGCCGCTCGCGATGGTCCGCGGCCACGGCCGACGCCAGCAGGACTGGGCGGCGATCGTCGGAGACACCCTGCTGGGCACCATCTGGACCCTGTTCGCCTGGTCCGTCGTGCTCGGGGTCCCGCTGCGGCTCGCCCTGACCGTGACCGGCGTCGGCGACGGCCAGGACCGGGCCCGGATCGTCACCTGGGCGGTCCTCGGCGCAGCCACCGTGCTGCTCACCTGGGGGTACGCCGAGGCCCGCCGGGTACCACGGGTACGCCGCCTGGACGTGCAACTTCCGCGCCTGGGGGCCGGGTTGGACGGCACGCGCGTCGTCCTCATCACCGACACCCACTACGGCCCGCTCGACCGCGCCCGCTGGTCGGCGCGGGTCTGCGAAACGGTCAACACGCTGAAGGCCGACCTCGTCTGCCACACCGGAGACATCGCGGACGGCACGGCCGAACGCCGCCGCGCCCAGGCCGCCCCACTCGGCACCGTGCAGGCCACCCGGGCCCGGGTCTACGTCACCGGCAACCACGAGTACTACAGCGAGGCCCAGGGCTGGGTCGACCTGATGGACGAGCTGGGCTGGGAGCCGCTGCGCAACCGCCATCTGCTGCTCGAACGCGGTGGCGACACCCTCGTGGTCGCCGGCGTGGACGACGTCACGGCCGAGTCCTCCGGCCTCGCCGGCCACGGCGCCCACCTCGCCGGAGCCCTGCACGGCGCCGCGCCCGCCCCCCCCGGCCGCCCCGGGGGGCCCCCCCCCCCCCCGGCACAGGCGGACGCGAGGAGGGGAGGGATGGCGGCCCCCCTTCCTCTCACCCGGGCTCAGCGCAGGCGCAGTGCCTCGCGGAGGGTGGTGAACAGGTCGGTCTGGTTGGTGACACCGAGGACGCGGTACGCCTGCGGCCCCTGCGCGGCGATACGGACCTGGGTGCCCGTGTGCTCCTGGGACTGACCGGGCGTGTTGGTCGAGTAGTTGACCTTCAGCCGCTGGCCCTCGTTGGTGACCAGGGTGGAGGACAGACCCGGAGGCGTGGCCTCAAGCGGGACGATCTGGCTGGTGTGGCCGTGGTCGGCGGTGGTGACGACGAGGGTGTCGGGGTGCTTGGCCGCGTACGCACGGGCTACCTTGACCGCGCGGTCGAAGGCGGCGGTCTCACCGATCTGGCCGCAGGGGTCGGCGGCGTGGTCCTGCTTGTCGATCGAGGCGCCCTCGATCTGCAGGAAGAACCCCTGCTTGGAGTGCTTCTGCTTCTGCTTGGCCTCCAGCAGCTGGATCGCCTTGGTGGCGGAGTCCGCGAGGCTCGGCGTCGTGGACGGCCGGCTCGGGTTGGAGGTGACGCACCGCTGCGGATCCGTGCCACCGACGGCGGCGGCCTTGCCGGTCCACTCCACCGGCACGTTGCCCGAGGCGAACAGGCCGAGCACCGGCTTGCCCGCCTTCACGCCCTGGAGACCCGCGCTGTCCGTGACCACCTGGTAGCCGAGTTTCTGCGCCTGCTGGGTGACGGTGAGGCCCTGGTACTCACCGGCGGTGACCTGCTGGTCGAACCGCTGCTTGCCACCGCCGAGAAGGACGTCGACCTTGTGGTTGACGGACTGC
Organism: Streptomyces sp. NPDC058964; assembly: GCF_042741275.1. Taxonomy (NCBI): domain Bacteria; kingdom Bacillati; phylum Actinomycetota; class Actinomycetes; order Kitasatosporales; family Streptomycetaceae; genus Streptomyces; species Streptomyces sp. NPDC058964. The sequence goes on along the minus strand of NZ_JBHYKH010000032.1, from coordinate 9,522 downwards.
TCGGCGATCGAGCCGGGACCACCCGCGGTGAGGGTGTCGGTGGGGCACTTGGCCATGTCGGCCGGGCCCTGGCAGGACCGGTCGGTGACATGGGAGGCGAGCACGGCGGGCGTGGCGTCGGTGAGTTCGGCGGTGGTGACGCTGCCGGTGGCGTAGCCGTTCTTCTGGGCCAGCTCCAGGATGGTCCGGACCGCCTTGTCGGTGCCGGGCGTCTTGGAGATACGGCCGTTGACCGTCTTCACGCCCGTCGCCCAGCCGGAGCCGCTCGCCGCGGAGTCGGTGACGTAGTCCGGGGTGCCGTCGGCGTGGACCGCGTACGTCGTGTAGGCGCCCGTCAGCGGGAACTTGTCCATGTTCAGGCGGCCGTTGGCGCCGACCGTGTAGTCGCGGGCGAGAGTGATCTCCGAGTCACCCATGCCGTCACCGATGAGCAGGATGACGTTCTTCGCCTTCCCGCCCTGGATCGCGGCCTTGGCCTGCTGCGCGCCGTCGAAGGCGCCGGCGGCGGTCGTGACGGCCACGGCGGCCGTGGTCGCGGCGACCAGAGCGGTGGCGACCATGAGGTGACGGCGGGTTGGGCTGGTCATGGTTACGACTCCTTGAGGCGTCCGACGTGCGGATGCGGCGATCAACGCAGGCCAGATCACCAGGTTTCGGCAAAGGAGAGGTAAACGACTGGTCCTGATGGCGTATCCGGAACATGTCACACGAGGGAGATGCGCGTCGGGGTGGCGTTTTCGGCATGCCGTCAGGAGCAGGCCAGGGTCGACTTGATGGACCGGCGCTCCAGTGAGGGGCCGCCGCGGCTGACCGCGGCAGCGCACACTGCACACCGCGCGTCATCTCACCGCCGTGACGCTGCCTTTCGGCGGCGCAGCATCACGGTGACAGGCAGGATGGCACCAGCCAGGAGAAGCCCGGCCGTTCCTCCGTAAAGGGCCATGGAGCTGCCGGTGACGGCGTGCGCCCTGGCCGGCCGGCTTTGGCCCGGGTGGCGGGGGAAAGTGATGGAGGCGCGGTAGGTGTCCTCGTACAGGCCGCTCTTGAGGCGGAGTGTCGCCTGCCAGGGGCCGTCGGCCACCTGGTCGGTCACCAGGACTGTCACGGGTTCCGACTGGCCGGGTGCGAGGGTGGTGCCGAGCTGTACCGGGTAGGGGCCGGCGCTGATGCTCCCTCGCACTTTGGTCAGGTTCAGGGTCCCGCTCAGGTCCAGGGCGCGACCGCCGGTGTTGTGGACCTGTGCTTTGACGATGGCGCGGCCTGCCCGGTCGCGTTCGGCGGTCATCGTGTCGACTCTGAATCCGGTCGGTGGTGGGTTGTGACCGCCGACGGAAAGATACAGCCGGACACCGGCACGGTTGACCAGGGTGACACCAGGGCCGTTTCCTCCGGACATCTGTGCCCAGACGACGCCGTATCTCTCGCCAGGGGCCGCGTCCCTGGGCACGCGGATCGTCACGGACGCACGGGCCGTGGAGTGGGGCGGCACAGTGAGCCGCCGCTTGTCCAGCGAAGTCCAGGAGGTCAGTTCGTTTCTGTGTCTTTCGAACGCTCCGATGAACGACCCGTGCTTGATTCTCGCGGAGCTGGGATACATCACCACGCGTGCCGGTTCGTCGGAGGTGTTCGCCACCTCCACGCGTCGGCGGATGGTGGTGCCGGGTCGTAGGTTGTCGATGATGTACTGCCGTGCGCGTGTGTCGTTGACCAAGTCCGCGGGAACGTCGAGAAGCCGCACGAAGAAGCTGCCGTAACCGCCGGCGCCCCCCGCCGCCGCGACACGGGGTGCCGCGATCGCGGACGGAGGGCCGCTGATGGTCCCGGCCAGCGCCAGCAGGCACAGCGCTCCAGCCGGAATGTACTTGTGCACCAGAAGAATCCTCGGATCGTGTTACGTCACGCCACGGAATGCGTGATGGTCGAGGTGTACGTGCCCGCGAGCGAGTTCGGGGGGACTGTGATCGAGATCGTCGGGTTCCAGGTGGCCGAGTTCGAGCCGGAGACCTGGGTGGCGACCTGCACGGGGCCCGGCGGGTACATGGGGCTCAGGTCGCTCGGGGTCACCGTGGCCGTACCGATCACGCTTGCCTGGGGGGCGTGGTACGTACTGGAGTTGGCCGCGGAGACCGAGATGGTCGTGTTGTTGGGTCCCGTGAAGTCCACGGCCTGTGCTGTGACGGTCCAGCCGGCAGTGCCGCCGCGCTGGTCCGTCACAGTGACGTTGCCCAGCTGGTTGGTGACCGTTTGCGGGCTGGAACTCACGACGGTCGAACCCAGGTCAACCGGTCCCGCCGGCACGGTGATGCCCAGGCCGCCACCAGTCACTTCCAGCGTCACCGGGGTGTCTTCGGCGGAGGCCGATGTGGGGCAGGCCAGAACTGCCAGGGTGGACAGCATCACCGACAAGGGAATGCCACGACGCATTCTCTTCTTCCTCTCGGAGGGAGACGCGACAGCGCCTCGGTTCTTGATCACTCGCATGGTGAGGTCCGGTGCCGCCACCCGGGGCTGTTCCCCGCTCCGACACGACGACAGCTAGCCGACCGGCTCAATAGGCACACCAGTCCCCCACTGCCCCCTCCAGGCCGGATACTTCACTTCCGGCAAGCCGCGGACGACCCGGACAGAGAATGCCTCCCACCAGGCACCAAGTTCCGGAGCCTCCGAGCGGTGCTTGCCCTGCATGCCTGCCGGTCGATCGGTACCGAAGCTCATACTCTGGGGTGAGTTCGGTCGGGGAGCTGTGCCGCGTAGCGGGACCGACGTCCTCCGGACCGGGTCCATGCGGTCGCGCTCCCGGGGCTGATCCCGAGCAGTTCCGTGCGGACCGCCGCCGGCAGCAGGGTGGAGAGCCCCCTCAGGGCGGAAGTCGGGACGGTAAAGCGTTCGTTCGACAGACCCGGGCGCCCCGCGCTGTGCGGGCCGCGACCGGCTCGCCTTCGTGGGGGTCAGTGCCCGCTGACGGCGAGTTCGTACTCGCCGATGAGGTCACCGAGCAGGGTTCCCGCGGTCAGGTCGCCGGTGACGTGGCCGGCCATGTAGAGCCGGGAGTAGAGGACCTGGTCCTGCATCCACCGGTAGTCCGCGGACCGGTGCGGGGACAGGGCGCCGAGGAAGGTGACGGCTGCCGCGGCGCGCGTGGCGTGGCGGGAGGGGTAGGAGTACGGGCCCTTGGCGCCGGGCTTGATGTGCTTCTCGGGGCGCAGGGTCGGGTCGAGGACGAAGGGAGCGGGCTGCTTGTCGCGGGCCGCGACCTGGTCGCTGATGGACTTGGCCAGCTTCAGGGCCGCCTTGAGTTCGGCCTTCTCCACCTTGCCCTGCTGGGCGGGAATCAGTTCGCGCTGGTCGTGGAGGTAGAGCTTCCAGATGTCCTTCTTGCCGTTCAGCTCCAGCCAGGTGGCCGCCTTCTTCCCGGCGGCCGTACGGGTCTTGGCCAGTAGCTGGACCTGATGGAGCTGGGCGGTCCGCTGCTTCGCGGTGGGCGGTGCGGGGACCTGCCGTGCGGCCCAGGCGGCGAACGTCTTGTCGTCGCGGGTGGTGCCGTGCGCCCGCTTCCACTGGGCGAAGAGGGCGTCGGCCTTCGCGCGCTGGGCAGCGGCCTGCTTGCCGATCGGGGTGATGTCGGCGTCCGTGAAGAGGGCCGGGGGCGGATTCCGCTTGATCCGGTCGGTCGCCGACGGCTTCTGCTTCGCCGTGGAGGCCGGGGCAACGGGTTGCGGTCGCAGCAGTCCGAACGCGGCGGCCGCCACGGCGAGCAGGGCGATGATCGCGTACTGCCATTTGATGCGGCGCAGAGCGTTCATGAGGCCGGGGTCCTTTCGGGGTGCGGAACGGGACGGGCGTCGACGGTGAAGTGGGTGCGCGCGAGACGGCGTACGTCGTTGTCCGGCAGGCCGGGTGTGAGCAGCGACTGACCGACGATGTACTTGCTCACGGAGACGGGCCGGGCGCCCAGGCCCAGCAGGAGGCGGTCGGCCGGAGCGGGCCGGGCGCCGCCCTTGGTCTCGACGAGGACCTGTCCGGGGGCGAGGGCCGCGGTGCGGTCTCCGAGATGACAGGTGAGGCTGCCGTCGAGGGTGACGCGCGTCCCGTGGCCGAGGTCCGCGAGGGCCGCGCGGACATAGCGGATCTCCGCCGCGGGGGACAGCGTCGCGGCGCTGACCGGGATGTCCGCTCGCCGCAGCACACGGTCGACGAACTCGGCCGCGTCGGCGTCCAGTTGACCGTAGGCACCGGTGGGGACCTTGAGGGCGTGTTTGACGGTGGCGCCCCGCCCGTCCTTCGTCTTCACCTCCACCCGGCACAGTCCGTCCTCCGCGTACAGGCGGGTGCGGACCTTCCAGCGGCGGCGGCGCCGCTGGACGTGGGCGCGCCAGGCGCCGAGCCGCTCGGTGTCGAAGTACGTGCTGAGGTAGCTCGTCGTACGGCGTCCGGCCAGGTCCAGGACGTGGTGACTGTCGGCGAGCCGGTCGACGAGGAGGCGCGCGCGGTCGAGGGAGAGCAGGTACTTGCGGTCGGTGCGGTGCTGGAGCGCGGCGGCCGCGTCGACCTCGGCGAGCGTGGCTCCGCGCAGCGCGGGCAGGCCGAGGCCGCCCGCGAGGGACGCAGCCGGTGTCATGTGGCGGACACCTGCTCGCGCGGCTCGGCGTCCTGCGCGGCCGGTTCCTGCGTGGCGGCGGACTCGCCCGGTACGGCCGGGTAGCGGGCGGAGACCCGGGTGGTCTCGCGGACATAGTCGACCTCGTCGACCGTCACCGACAGCGGGGTCCGGCCGAAACGGTGCGCGACGTCCTGGGCGATCAGCGCGGGGTCGCCGTAGACGCGGTCCAGCGTGAGTTTCACCGCGCGGGTCGGCGGCTCGTAGGCGCGGGGGTCGTCCACCAGCAGGACCGCCACCAGCACCACCGCGTCCAACGCGATGACGAGCCAGCTGTCGCGCTGCGGAAGCCCGGTGCACAGGGCCATCACCAGGGCCACGAAGGTGTAGGCGACGTCGCGCAGGGTGAAGGCCGCGCTGCGCAGGCGGACCAGGGAGAGGATGCCGAACAGACCGAAGCCGACCCCGGCGGGGAACTTGCCCGCGCTGATGGTGCTCATCGCCGCGAACAGACCGGTGTTCAGTGCGACCAGGACCAGCGGCATCGCCGGTGCGCTGGGGCGGCGCCGGTACAGCCACCCGACCAGGATCAGCAGGGCGACGATGTCCAGTCCGCCTCGCGCGGTGAGGTCGGCGGGCGCGATGTGGTCGGTGATGCCCTTCGCGGCGAGCACCGTGGTGTCCATGACAGTCCCTTCCGTCCCGGCACGTCGAACGGCGGACCGGCCACGGCCCGCGGTGGGCCGCGACGTGAAGGACGGTAGGGATTTCACATGAACAGATCATGAAGCCTTTCCGGCGCCCGGAGCCGGGCCCGCGGGCGGTTAGCCTGGCCGGCATGCACTACCTGGTCGTCGACGACGAGACCCGCCTCACGGACCTCGTCGTCCGCTACCTCACCGAATCCGGGCACACCGCCGAAGGCCGTTACGACGGTCCCTCCGGCCTTGCCGCCGCCCGTGACCCCCGCCTGGACGGAATCGTCCTGGACGTGATGCTGCCGGGTATGGACGGCGTCGAGGTGTGCCGGAGGCTGCGTGGCGAGGGCATCGACGTCCCCGTGATCCTGCTCACCGCGCGCGGCGCGATCAGCGAGCGGGTCGCGGGGCTGGACGCCGGCGCCGACGACTACGTGGTCAAACCCTTCGCCATGGAGGAGGTGCTGGCCCGACTGCGCGCGATATCCCGGCGCCGCCCCGACTCCTCCGGCCGGCTCCAGGTGGGCGACCTCGTCCTCGATCCCGAGCGGCAGCGGGCGTGGCGGGCGGACACGGAGCTCGACCTGTCCCGTCGGGAGTTCGCCGTGCTGCGCGTGCTGATGGAGAACGCCGGCCGGGTGGTGACCCGGCTGCGGCTGCTCGACGAGGTCTGGGACGGGGAGACGGACCTGCGCAGCAACGCCATAGACGTGCACGTCTCCAAGGTGCGCGCCAAGGTGGACCGGGCCTTCGACCGTACGACGATCACGACCCTGCGCGGACGCGGGTACCGCCTGGAGACCGCGCCGTGAGCCTGCCCGGCGGGCCGCCGGCCCGGTTCGGCCGGCTGCCGGTGGTCACGCGTCTGGTGCTCGCCGTCGCCGTCACCATGTCACTGGTCCTGGCCGGAGCGGCCGGGCTGGTCTACTGGCGCGTCCAGACCGCCCTGGACCGGCAGCTGCACGACGACCTGGCCGCCTACCAGCACAGCCTCGACCGGGCAGTGCGCTCGGGGGCCGCGTTCCCGCCGGGCCCCAGCGGCAGCCTCTACCAGGTCCTCGACGCGCGGGGCCGTGTCCTGTCCGCCAGTGACGCCACGCACCGTCGGGCGCTGCTCACTCCCGCCGAACTCGGCTCGGCCGTACGCGGGCACACGGTACGACGTGACGTGGGCGCCCTGCTGCCGATCACTCCGGACACGTTGCGCCTCCAGGCCAAGCGCGTCACGGCCGGCGGAACGCCCCGCGTCGTCGTCGCGGCCGTACGACGAGGGCACCGCGACGAGGCCCTGCGTGAACTCCTCGCCCAGCTCGCCCTGGCCTCCGGCCTGACGCTGATCGCCGCCTCGTACGTCGGCTACCGCACCGCCCGCGCCGCCCTGCGTCCCGTCGAGCGCTACCGCACCGCGGCAGCGACCCTCGCCGACGGCGCCCAGAACCTGCGCCTGGACGTGCCGGCCGACCGCGACGACGAGATCACCCGTCTCGGCCACACCCTCAACCGCATGCTCGACCGCCTGGAGGCGTCCGCCGTGCGTGAGCGCCGGTTCGTTGCGGACGCCAGCCACGAGCTGCGCACCCCGCTGTCCCTGCTGCGGGCCGAGGTCGACGTCGCGCTGCACCGCCCCCGCTCGGCCGAGGAACTGACCGAGACCCTGCGCTCCGTGGACGACGAGGTCCAGCGCCTGATCGTTCTCTCCAACGCCCTGCTGGACCTGGAAGAGCTCGGCAGCACCGACCACGTCGCCCGGTCCGCCGTACGACTCGCCGACCTGGTCGGGACCGCCGTGGCCCCGCATCTGCGCACCGCCGAGCGGTCCGGACGCCGCCTGGACGCCGAGGCGGCGGACACGACCGTCGACGTCGACGCCCGATGGCTGGTGCCGGCCATCGGCAACCTGGTCGGCAACGCCCTGCGCCACGGCGACGGGACCGTCCGCCTCACCGCCGCGGTCCAGGAGGGCAGGCTGCGGGTGCGCGTCACGGACGAGGGGCCCGGCTTCCCAGCGGAGTTCCTGCCCCGGGCGTTCGACCGCTTCGCCCGTGCCGAAGCGAGCCGCACCAGCGAGGGCTCCGGCCTCGGGCTCGCCTTCGTACAGGCGGTGGCCACCGCCCACGGCGGCACCGCGCACGCCGAGAACACCGGGCACGGGGGCGCCGTCACCCTCGACCTGCCCTGCTGAACGGCGCGCGGCGGCGTCGGCAGACTCCTCCTGGGCGCCAGCTTTTTCGGCAAGGTCACCGGCCTCCGCCTCGCCCGCAACCGCCCCGAGCCGTACTCGGCCTGCGTCGGCACCGACCGGGACACCATCGGCGGCGGTCGCGGCGACTGGGCCCACCATGCCCGGCCGACCGCTTCGTCGACGTGGTCGCCGCCCCGGTCAGGGACTTCGCCCCGATCCACGGGGCGGGCCACTTCGCGTCCTTTGGCCACCCGGATCAGTCCCTTGACGTGATGCTCACCACGGTGCGGCACGAGCTGCGCTGAGGCGACTCAACACCGTTCCCCCACAACGGCGTTGGTCCTGGAGGCGGCCAACTGGACTTTTGCCGCCCCGGATCGGCCGACCGGCTCGACTATCTTCGGGCCTATGGCGCAAGCCGTGATCATTCCCCTCGGTAAGGAACGTGTATGAAGGTCCTCATCGCCGGCGGTGCCGGCTTCATCGGCAGCACCGTCGCCTCCGCCTGCCTGGACAGCGGCATCGAGCCGGTCATCCTGGACAACCTCGTCACCGGCCGCAAGGAGTTCACCGAGGGACGCGCGTTCTACGAAGGCGACATCGCCGACGGCCCGCTCGTCGACCGCATCTTCGCCGAGCACCCCGGGATCGAGGCGGTCATCGACTGCGCCGCGCTCATCGTCGTACCGGAGTCCGTCGCCCAGCCGCTCCGCTACTACACGGAGAATGTGGCCAAGGGCATCGACTTCGTCGGACACGTCATCCGCAACGGCTGCCGGCGCTTCGTCTTCAGCTCCTCCGCCTCGATCTACGACGCGGGCGAGGACTTCGCCGTGGACGAGGAGGCGCCGCTGGCCCCGCTGAGTCCCTACGCCCGGACCAAGGCCCTGTTCGAGACGGCGCTCGAGGACATCAGCTCCACCGGGGACATCAGGGTGGTGTCCCTCCGCTACTTCAACCCCATCGGCGCGGACCCCGAGCTGCGCACCGGGCTGCAGGTGCGCCGGCCCAGCCACGCGCTGGGCAAGATGATCGAGGCGCTCGACAGCGGTGAGCCGTTCACCATCACGGGCGTCGACTGGCCCACCCGGGACGGGTCCGGCATTCGCGACTACGTGCACGTCTGGGACCTGGCGCAGGCCCATGTCCAGGCCCTGCGCCGCTTCGACCTCTTCCTGCCCGCCGACGGCGGGCCCACGTACCAGGTGATCAACCTCGGAACCGGTACGGGCACCACGGTCCGCGAACTGCTCGACGCCTTCGCGTCGGTCAACGGCGCGCCGCTGACGGCGGTCGAGGCAGGCCCCCGCCCCGGTGACAACGCCGGCGCGTTCTGCCGGAGCGGACGAGCCGGGGAACTCCTCGACTGGCGTCCGAAGCACTCCCTCGAAGAAGGGATCCGGGACACGCTCGCCTGGTTCGCCAAGCGGGAGTCCGTCATCGACCTGTCCGACTGACGGCCCCACTGCTTATGGGCCTTTTACCCGATCGATCCTGCCTGGTCAAGTCACGACTCGTCGGAACGTGACCCTGCGGTTCAGCTGGGGCGTAATTGAAGTGCGGGCCTCACCGGAGAGGAAATCCGGAGAGGAAATCCAAAAAGGAATTACGCCCCGCGTATCGACAGGAGAAAGACCATGAACCGTGTTTTTCGTACCCCCAACGACGGCCGTTCCAAGCGCCGGGGATTTCGTCTCGCGACGCTCTTCGCATCCGCCGCGGTGATTACCGGTGGCATCGTCCTCCCGGCGTCCGCCGCGATGGCGGCCCCGATGCCCGCCATGGGAGTCGCGAGCTTCGTCCAGGGCGGTGGCGCCGGTGGTGACGGTGGTGACGGCGGCGGCGGCCTGATCGGCGGCGGCGGTGGCTCCGGTGGCTCCGGTGGCGGCAGCGTCCTGGGCGTGGGCGGCACCGGCGGAAACGGCGGCAACGGCGGCAACGGCATTCTGTCCGGCGGCGGTGGCGGCGGCGGTGGCGGCGGTGGCGACGGTGTCATCGGCGGCAACGGCGGCAAGGGCGGCAACGGAGGCTCCGGCCTGTTCGGC
>NZ_JBHYKH010000031.1:0-35869 GCF_042741275.1 Streptomyces sp. NPDC058964 | reverse complement strand
GCTGCGCTCACCGCCCAATTCCCGTGCTGCGCACGGGAATTGACACTCCCTCCGCTTTGCTCCGGGAGTGGCCGGGCCGCGTTGCGGGCCGGAGCCGGGCCGCGCCCGGCTGATGGCTTCCGCTGCGCTCCAGCCATCCCGCGCTGCCGCGCGGGTGACGGGCCTTCGGCCCGTGCAGCAGCTGGAGAGGGGTTGGGGGCGCTCGGCTGGCCTGTGAGCGAGGAGAAGTGAGGCTGAGTCAGGGGCGGGTCTTCGGGATGGGTGCGGCTGTGAAGGGGCCGGGGTTGTGCTCGCTTCCGGTACGGTGGAGATCCGGGTGGGTGCTCTCGGTGGTGCTTCAAAATGACATCCAGATCGATTCTGGATCAAGGCTTCCTTGCCTCTGCCCCTGCGCGCGGTGCTGTCGCCGACCACTGAAACTGTGCAGTGTCCAGGAACCGGTCCAGAGAACAGGCGTGCTGACTGGCAGTCACTGCATAGTGAATGGCGTGCGCTTGGGCTTGTAGCCGGGTGGCTGAGGACAACCTCGCATGTTTTCGGGCATCGTCCAGGGCAGGTGATGGTGGGCGTTGCTGAGTGGCCACACGGTCGGGGGCGGTGGTTTCCTGCGCGTGTTCTTGCGCCGCTTGGGGCGTGGCGGCTGCGGCGGTCGGAGCTTCAACTGCTCGGCGAAGTCGGGCAGGTACGGCAGGCCTGTGGAGTTGTGGGGATCGCTGAAGAGCTTGCCGCTGCTGGTGCCGGTGGCCAACAGATGGGTGAACACCGCGGCCCGCAGGAGAGGGCGTGCCCAGTCGGGCACGGTGTGGGTCATGCAGCCCTAGCGGACGTTGTGGCGGTCGTGGAGCGTCACCGTGCTGCCGTCGAGCGCAGCGTCCTGTACCCGTGCGGTGGCCAGCTGGCTGGTCGAGGCGGCGGTGAAACAGGCGGTGGCAAGCTCGGCCGCTAGATAAGGGTGCGCCGTGCCGGCATGGAGACGCCGGGCGACCTCCCGCTCGGTCAGCGCAGGCATGGCGGGAGGCACGAAACCGCGCTCCCTCGCCAGAGGCGCGGCACACGTGCAGACCGGACTGTCCTCGAAGGACATCAGCGTCGTCAGGGCCGGCAGGCTGATCCACCGCCGCAGCAGCACACCAGTCCCGGACTCGCCGCCCGGCCAATCGGCGTCCACTGCGGCCAGGCGTACAGCGGCGGGCGAGCCGTAGTAGTGGCGGCGCGCGGTCGCAAAGTCGGTGGTGACGGTGTGGTCGACCGTCTGCAGGGCCTGGTGCAGGGCTGCAGGGAGGTGGGGGCGGTGGCAGACCAGGGTCAGGCGGATGCCGGTGAGTGCGCGCAACTGCAGGAGGCGTTCGGTGTGGCGCGCGATAAAACGGTGGGCGCGCAGGACGGTCAGGTGGGTGACGGGCAGAGCAGTTATCCATGCGGTGGCGGCTTCCCAGACGGGCTGACGGCCGGCGGGGAAACGGCCCGGGAGCAGGGGCGGTTTGCCCAGGGCGGCGAGGAGGTCGTGCGCGAGGGCTCTCTCGCTCGTGGTGCCCGGGCCGGGATGCAGGGTGATCCGGCCGGACGGCAAGTGGTGGGCGGCCAGGGCGGTGTGCGTGTGGAGTGCATTGTCGTTGCGGTCGATGACCACGGTGACGGGCGGCGGTGACATGGTGGTCAGGCGAGGCGGCTGAAGGCCCAGCGCAGCAGCTCCTGATCCACACGGGAGCGGCCGCTGCGGGCCAGGGCGGTGCGGGTGTGGGCGGTCAGCTGGGCCCAGGCGCGAAAATTGCCGTGCGCGGCATGCTGGTCGGCGAAGGTGATGTCGTCGGCGTCGGCGTCGGCCCAGATCGGGTGGAACAAGGGGATGGCCTCGAGCACCTCGCTGGGGGTAAGACGGGTGAAGTGCTGCCAGATGAAGATGCGGGAGGACAGCATCGGTTCGCGGCGCAGCACGGTGTGGCAGCCCTCACCGCCGACGAAGATGATCGCGAGCCGGGTGGCGGGTTCGTCCCACAGGTAGCGGAAGTATTCGAACGCCTCACCGTTGAGCCACTGGGCCTCGTCGACGAGGAAGGTGCAGGGGCGTTCGGCCAGGGCGGATTTCAGGAGACGGTCGAATTCGCTGGGGTGGCGCGGTGGTTCACCGGCCAGGCCGAGTGCGGTGAACAGCTCGTAGCGCACCGCGCGGGCGGTGGGCCGAGCACGGAAGGTGATCTTGCGGACGTCCTCATGCGGTTCGAGCCCGCGCAGGCAGATGTTGACGGCGAGGGTCTTTCCGAAGCCGGCTCCGCCATGGATGCACATCATGGCGCGGGCGGCGACGGTGTCGGTGATGTTCTCCCGGGCGGTCAGCAGAGCGCGGGTGGTGACCACGCACGCATCAGGCAGGTCGACGTACTGGTAGGTGGCCGCGGTCACGAGGCGTCTCCGTCCTCAGCAGGGTCTGCGGCCCGTCCGGGCGAGCCGCCGGGGGCCGGGCCGGACGGGATGGGGGCAGAGCGGGCGGGCGTGGTCCGGGCGACGAGAGAGGGCGGGGTGCGCCACTCGGCCGGGGGCGCAGCAGGCGGGATGAGATCCGGCAGCGCCAGATCCGACAGGTCGGTGCCGGTGGCCTGAGCGAGTTCGGCCTCAGCCTGCGCGGTGGTCAGCGCCCCGAGCCGCTGGGGTGCCTCGGGCCGGCTCACGGCGGCGTAGCGCTCACGCTGCGAAGACTCCAGGTCCTTTTTCAGACGGCGGGCACGGGCGGCCCGCACCCGCCGCACGGCGCTGATCTGTTCGTCGGTGGCCTGATCGGCCAGGTCCGCGGACCCCAGGTAGCGGCCGGTAGCCGCGTGGTAGACCTCGATGCGGTGGTCGTGGTGGGGCATGAAGCGGACCCGGACCTGGATGCCTGCCTGGCCGGCCATCCACGCTCCCACATAGTCGCGCTTCCGGAAGCGGATCCCGCGGGTGGTCAGCGTGCGGGTACCGGCATCTTCCAGGGTGAACGTCCACAGATCCGCAGCCGGCACGTCCCGCAGCGGGGTGGGATCGTCCTGCCACGCCTCAAGCGGAGTCTTGCCCCGCAGGGGCGTGGGGCGATGCTCAGTGTTCCACCAGAACGTCCAACCCAGCAGCCGGGCGGTGAAGTCCTCGAAACCAAGCAGCACCTCGTCCTTCGGGCGGGAAGAGCGTTTGCCAGGGCGCGGCTGGCGGGCATAGCCGGGTAGCGCGGCCAGGAACATGCTCTCCACCGCCCGGTTCAGGACCTCCACAGTGCCCTTGAGGTGGGGGGTGTAGGCGGGCAGGTCCTCCACCGTCACGTCCAGGAGATCGAACGCGGCGGTCACCGTCCTGGACAGGAAGTCCTTGCCTCGGTCGACACGTACTTTCTCGGGCAGGCCGCCGAACGGGCCGTAGGGATCCTCGCGCAGGACCGCGGAGCGCAGCGCTGCCAGCACGGACTCCCGCGACGGATCTCCCGGCGTGATGGCCACCCCCGTGATCGCATTCGTCGCGCAGTCGGTGAACCAGGTGATCCACGGCCTGCGGGCCTTGCCGTCGACTTCGACCAGCACCGCGGCCTGGACGTGGTCGGTCTCCCACACATGGTTGCGCCACCCGCGCGGCCGGGCCAGGAACACATCGTGCTTGCGTGCCGCCCGCTCACCTCCCGCAAGCCCCGCCCGCTCCCCGGGCGTCAGATCACGGCGGATCGCCCGGTGCAGCGTCGTCAGCGACGGCACATCCGGCGGCAGACCTGTACCCGGCGACACCCCGGCCTGCCAACCAGCATCAGCGGCACCGGTGCCTCCGGCCGCGCGGGCGGCAAGTTCGCGCTGCACCGCGGCAACATTGCCCTTCCACAACGCCAACAGCGCACGGACCTCCGGCGAGATCGTGAACCTCGTCTTGCTCTGAGCCCGTGCGCCGGGCTCGTCCGCCGCCCGTTCATCGCGGCCGGCCTTGGCCAGCCACCGCCACACAGTGCGCTCCGACACCCCCAGCGCATCAGCCGCCACCCGGACATGAGCGGACGTCAGCTCACCGCACATCCGCAGAGCGAGCAGCCGACGCACCGCAGGACCACGCAGCGCGGTACGCGACGCCGCAGGCAACCCCTCCCCCACCCCGGCAGCCCTCCTCCGCGCATGCACCGACACACACAACGGTGAGCGCAACAGCCCCCGAAAGAATCAGAAGTGCCGCTCCCATGACAGCGGACCCGACCACGGTGTACCGGCCCATGACAGTCACCCCACCAGCAGATGCCACCCCACGTCAGCGACCCCACCCAGACACAAACACCCCACCAGCGACAACACCCACACCCTGACACCCCATCACCGACACCCCGCCACTGACACCAAACCAGCACATCGCACCGGTGCTGCTGTGTCTCGCCGGCAAGATCTCCTTCCAGGGCGGCCGACACCGGGGTGATCCGGGCAGGGCCACCGGGAGGACGTGCGGCCCCGCTTCACTGTGCGTTCCCTCTCGAACAAGCGGTCGGGAGGCGCGAAGAGTTGGTCGCGCGGCCGTCAGGCCGAGTCAAGGATCTGCGGGTCGGCGCGGGGCGGGGTCAGGACCGCGCAGGTCCCGACCCCGCCTCGCGCTGGTCATGTCTCGCGGTTGCCGAGGGCCAGGAGCAGCTCGGGGAGCTCCCGCAAATGCGGCAGCAGCGCGGTCACCTGCAGCGCCGCCTGCTGGGCGCGGGCCTCGGGCAGGGGCTGGTCGATGTGGGCTGCCCTCGCGTGCGCCCGCATCTGGGCGACGATGCCCGGCAGCAGCTTCACCCCTTCCTCCAGCGAGGTGAGGATCTCATTAAGCTCCCGGCGCAGGCGCTTGACCGCCTGGGTGTCGCTCTCCGGCGGCGCCGCGGCTGCGCCGGGGGTGGGCTGCGCGATGGTGACGCGGGGGGCGGTGGCGGCGGTTTTGGGGAAGGCCCGGTTGAACCAGGCCCGGGTAGCGACCTGCTCGAGGCGGGTGCCGGACTCGTCGACCTGGAGCGGGCCGCGGTCGCCCTCGTCCATGGCCAGGGCTAGCTCCCGCAGCAGGGCCACGGCACGGACCGGGTCGCTGCGCATCGCCGCGATGGCGTTGTTGACGCCGCGGCGGATCCGCAGCGACTCCTCGCCGTCGACTGTCTGGTCGGTCGCGCTGTCTCCACGCTGCGCACCGACCGAGCCGCGGTCGGCGTCGATGAGGTCGAACGCGGCCAGCCAGTGCGGGGCGCGGTAGGCCAGCAGCTCCTCGAACGCCTCTGGGTCGGTGTCGGCGCAGGCGAGCAGGTCCGGCAGGGTCCGCCCCGTCAGCGGCACCTCCGCCTCGGTAACTCCGTCCTTGGCCAGCGCGACCGGGAGGGCGTCGGCGACGCGCGGGTTCCACGGCTCCGGGTAGCTCTCGGAGGTAAGCGCCGACCAGGCGCGCAGCCGCCGGTTGACGTGGGCGCGCAGGAGCGTGGAGGGCGCGGGCTCGCTGAGGGCAGCCCGGATCAGCGGGCGGCGCGCGTCGTCCTCCGCGGGGAAGAACTCCGCCAGCAGGCGCATGGAGCGCCAGTCCCGCTGGACGGAGACGGGGGCGTCGCCGGGCCCCTCGGGCAGGCGGTCGATGGGCTGGGTGCCGGCCAGCACGTCGGCGACCATCTCGGGGAGGACGCCCGCGGCGCTGTAGGAGCCGAGGATGCTGCGGCCCAGCGAGCGGCTGCGGTCATTGGGACGGAACTCCAGCGGCGGGTGGACGTGGTCGCGGCGGTTGCTGCTCTGGACGATCCGGTACAGGCGCTCGGGGGTGGGGCTGCCGATCACGAGGTGGGCCTGGACGACGGCCACCTTGGCGGCGCGCACGGCGGGGGCGTCCGTGTTGTTGGCCTGGAGGGCCTCGCGGTAGGCGGCGTTGAGGTGCTGCGCGTAGCGGTGCACCCAGAACGAGGGATTGGTGGCGACGTCGGCGCCGTCCTTGCCAAGCTTGGCCATCGGCACGCCGGTGACGACCTCGGCGGAGGTCAGGCCGAGCAGGTTCTGGCGGGCGCGGGTGCGGTTGTTGCCGCGGACCGCGGGCCAGGCCCAGTAGGCGGCGGGGCGCTGCGCGCCGTCGTCGTCGACGGAGGCCTCGTCCAGGACCAGCTGCTGGGCGATGTACATGCACGGCTCCATCTGGCCGTTCAGCACGAGGTCCTCGAGCAGGTCGTAGGGGCGGTGGCCGTCGCGGCCGAGGAGTTCGTTGCCGGAGCGCTCAATCGTCTCGATCAGGTCGGACAGGGTCCGGAACTCGCTGCGCAGCGCACTGAAGGTGCGCTCGGTGCCGTCGGCGGTCACCGCGGTCCAGGCGCGGACGGCGGGCAGCAGGGGCTTGTCGCCGCGGGCGGGGTCGGCCGGCGAACGGAACGCAGTGCTGATGCGCTCGTTGTGCCACCAGGTGATGCCGGCGACGCCCATCAGGCGGACGCTGACGGCCAGGGCAGTGCCAGCGTCGGTGCGGATCGGGACCAGCACATCGTCGCGCAGCCGCTCGGGCTTGTCTTGAGCGCGCGGGGAGTACAGCAGCGACTTGGGCTGGTCGACAAACGGGGCGATCTGCTCGAGCGCCGCGCGGGGGATGTTGACGCCCTCGGTAGCGAGGACGCCGTCCACGAAGCGGCGCTGCCACTCGGCGGTGGCGGGCAGGGGGAACGGGGCGATGTTGATGTTGGTGCCGTCGGGATCCACAGGGAGCCTTCCCTAAGGGGTTGCGGCGCAGCCCCAGGACACGGGGTCGAGGGGCGGGGCCGTGCCGGTTCGCCGGCGGCCGGGCGGCCTGCCGGGAAGTGGGCCTCCAGCTCCGCACGGGAAGGTCTGGGTGCCGTCATGCCAGGGCGCGGTCCGCCAGAGTGGCGGCAAGGCGGGCAGGACCGCCCTCCACAGCATCCCTGCGTGCAGCGACGGCCCCGGCCCGGACCGGCGGGGAAGCGGGCTGCGGGATGGGGCCGTGGTCTGGGCTCTCCGGAAGGGCTCCGGCACGAGGTGCACGAGGATGCGACGCGGTACGGGCGCGCTCCGCATCAACAGATAGCAGACACACGTGTACGAGCGCTAATCCGAATCCGAGCGCTTGACTCAGGCAACTTGCCTGTGTTTAAGGAGCGTTGACGGTCATGGTGATCAGCGCCACCAAGCCGACGTGCCCCGCAGCCCCCGGACAACTCCGAGGCCCCAAGCACCAAGATCACAAAGCGAAGGAGACACGGCGAACACGACACCAGCCGATACGACTTCGTGTCACCGCTACATCCAGAGAGATGTCACCACGATCAACCTGGCCAACCACCCCTGAACAGCACCAATGCACCCACACGTCAGTGACACCAGAATCCGGGGTCTGGCCCGTAGTCGGTGGTGACGTCGAGTAGCCATCCTCGGTCATGATCTTGTGATGGATGTCAACTCCCTTGTCGGAACGGTGTTTTCCGGGCTGTCGGCGCTCGTAGTCGAGGACGTGGCGGACGGTGGTGTCGCGGTGGTGGTCACGGCCCGCACTCGGGATGTGGCGGTGCCGTGTCCGGTGTGCCGAACGCCGACGGCGCAGGTGCACGGGTACCACCGCCGCATGGTGCGGGACGTGCCGGTTGACGGCCGCCCGGTTGTCGTCCACCTGCGCATACGGCGGCTGGTCTGTCCGGTTCTGGGCTGCTCGCGGCAGACCTTCCGCGAGCAGATTCCCGGGCTGCTGAAGCGTCATCAGCGCCGCACGGTGCGTCTTGCCGGGCAGATATCGCAGGTGGCGCGGGAGTTATGCGGCCGGGCGGCCGCACGCCTGGCCAACCTGCTGGCCGTGCCCGTCTCCCGCAGCACCGCACTGCGTCATCTGCGACGCCTGCCGCTGCCGCAGCTGGCGGTCCCGCGGGTGATCGGTGTGGATGATTTCGCCCTGCGCCGGCGCCACCGCTACGCCACGATCATCACGGATGCCGAGACCGGCCGACGCGTCGCGGTGCTGCCCGACCGCGAGGCGGCCACTCTGGAGTCCTGGCTGCGGACACATTCTGGTGCCGAGGTCGTGTGCCGCGACGGCTCGGCGACTTACGCCGAGGCCGTCCGTCGCGCCCTGCCCGGCGCAGTGCAGGTCAGCGATCGATGGCACCTCTGGCACAATCTCTGCGACAAAGTCCAGCTCGAGGTCCGCGCGCACGCCGGATGCTGGGCCACCATCAACCCGCCCCGTCCCGGCGGAGTACGCGAGCAGACCACCCGCGAACGCTGGAACAAGGTCCACGATCTCCTCGGCCAGGGCGTCGGGTTGCTCGACTGCGCCCGCCGCCTGGGCGTGGCCCTGAACACCGTCAAACGCTACGCCCGGATGCCCGAACCCCAGGCCCTGCGCCTCACCCCCTCCTACCGGCCCACCCTCGTCGACCCCTACCGCGAGCATCTGCGCCGGCGCCGCGCCGAAGATCCGGCCGTCACCCTGCAGCGCAGCCTGCTGCCCCAGCACGTCCCCGAGGTGGCGGGGCTGCAGATCGCCTACCGTTATGAGCCCGCCAGCCAGACCGCCGAGGTGGGCGGCGACTGGTTCGACGTCATCCCGCTGGAGGACGGCCAGGTCGCACTGATCATCGGCGACGTTACCGGCCACAGCATCCACGCCGCAGCGATCATGGGACAGCTCCGCACCGCCACGGCCACCCTCGCCCGCCTGGGATGCCCGCCAGAAGAAATCATGGGCCAGCTCAGCCGCGTAGTCACCGAGCACGGCGACGAAACCGGCGCCACCTGCCTGTACGCCCTGTATGACCCGGCGTCCCTGCGATGCCACCTCACCAGCGCCGGGCACCTGCCGCCCGCACTCCTCCGCCCCGGTGGCACGGTGGAATTCCTCGACATACCGGGCGGGGCGATGCTCGGCGTAGGCCCCAGCCACTACCCCACCACTGACACCGAGCTTCCCCCGGGCAGCGTGCTGGCCCTCTACACCGACGGGCTCATCGAACGCCCCGGCCAGGACATCGGCACCGGCATGTCCCACCTCGCCCACACCCTGTCCACCAGCCCCGCACAATCACTGGACCAGCTGTGCGACAGCGTGCTGGCCAGCCTCGGCGCCCACGCCCGCGACGACATCGCCCTGCTACTCGCCCGCACCACCACCGCAACAGCCCGCTGACTCCTGCAGTACTTCGCGGCACTAGGACCTGTCCGAGGGGTCACGTGACAGGCTGACTGATGAATCGTTCCGTCCGTTGTGGGGCGGGGTGATCTGACAGATGCGGAGTGGGCCCGGCTGGAACCGCACCTGCCGAGGAGCGCAGGCCGAGGTGGGCGGTGGAAGAGCCACCGTGTGGTGATCAACGGCATTCTCTTCCGGCAACGGACCGGCATCCCGTGGCGGGACTTGCCTGTGCGGTTCGGCAAGTGGAAGACGGTGCATGACAGGCATCGCAGGTGGTCGGCGGACGGCACGTGGGACAGGATCTTGCGGGCCGTCCAGGCTGACGCCGATATCGAGGGCCGTCTCGACTGGACGATGGCGGGGGTGGACTCGACGGTCTGCCGGGCGCATCAGCACGCGGCCGGTGCACGAAAGCAGCCTCCGCGGGTCCCCGGTCGGCGGAGTCGGCCCGCTCATCATCGGGACGACGAAGGGCTGGGCCGCTCCCGGGGAGGGCTGACCACGAAGATTCATCTGGTGAGTGAAGGCGGGCGGCGTCCGCTGGCTGTGCTGATCACACCGGGGCAGGCGGGCGACGGACCGCAGATGATCCCGGTGCTGGAGCGCGTCCGCGTGCCGCGCCCGGCTGGCGGGCGTCCTCGCACTCGGCCGGAGCACCTTAGCGGCGACAAGGCGTACAGCTCCCGCCGCAATCGCGGCTATCTGCGACGCCGGCAGATCAGGCACACCATCCCCGAGCGCCGCGACCAGCAAGCCCATCGGCAAAACCGCGGCAGCAAGGGCGGGCGGCCCGCCGGCTTCGACCGGGCCCTGTATGCCCGCAGGAACGAGGTCGAGCGCACGATCAACGCCCTCAAGGGCTTCCGCGCCGTGGCCACTCGATTCGACAAACGGGCTTACGTCTTCCACGGAGCGGTCACCGTCACCGCGATCCGTCTCTGGCTCCGCTCCTGAGCCTGCTCGCCTACTCCCGATCCGCCCTGGCCTACCGCAGGACGGGGCGGTTGGCGGATGTGTACTCGTCCGCGATGCTGAACACGCTCGCACAGTGTGGACATTCGGCCTTTCCGAAGAGGTGGGCGATTCCGTCGGCGAGGGCCTCGTGCCCGTCGCGGACGGCAGTCTCGTACATCCACCGGCCGGTGCCGGAAAGTTCGTCGAAGGACGCCGGACGTAGGCCGCGGCGGTCCATGTCGCCCAGGTTCCAGTCCCGGATCGCAGAATAGCGCCTGTGGTCCCCGATGACGATCGTCACTTCTACGGCGCAGCTGGGGCAGGCCAGGTGGTAGAAGTCATCCATGAAGTCCCCCAGGACGGCACTCCAGTGGTACTCCTCCCTGGCCGCGAGCGAATCGAGGAACGCCGCGAGGTAGTCGACCGGCCGCGATTGCAGGTGCCGGTCCAACAGCTGGCGGAACTCAGCGATCGCGTCGGCGCAGTTCGCCAGCAGATCATCGCAGCCGTGGTGTCCTGCCGCGCGCCGCAGGATCGTTCCCGCCAGTTCACGCGCCGGTGCGCTCCTGGAGGCAAGACACATCAGGCGCGGCAGGGCGGCAAAGCTGGCGGGGAAGACGAGGTCGTGTTCCAGGACCAGCCGGTATCCCAGCTCCTCCCATGCTTCGGCGTTGTCCGCGAGCTCCACCTGTTCCAGAAGCGCGGGGACGCGATCGACATCCCCGTAGCAGTCGTGCATCTCCGCCCAGTTCACCACCTTGGCATTAAAGCGCCTCATGGCGACCGGGGTGGGCGCCCCTGTTCCTGGCTCATCGGACAGGTCCTAGTTAGGTCTGAGCGGTGCGATATCGGCGGCGTTGGGGCCGTAGCGCAAGCCCCAGGCGGGGGACGATCCGAGCAAGACCCTGCCGGATGTGGCTTTAGAACTCCCAACAGGATGGCTCGAAGATGGGGTGAGCCGGGTGGCGGTCACTCGACGCCGTTGCCACGTTGACGGCTGCCGCCCTCCGATCCGGCCAAAGGGAGGACCTGGCTGCCCAGGCCCGGCTTGCCCCGGGTCGGATGTGGCCCGGAGCGCCTAGGCTGTCACCGCTACGGAAGGGCTGTGCCATGGATGCTGACTCCCAGACCAGGGCCGCGGTCGAGGAGCATTGGCGGGCCTCGGAACGCGGGGACGCCGAAGCCGAGCACGCCATCTACGCCACGGACGCGATCCTGGACTACCCGCAGTCAGGCGAGCGGTTCCGGGGCCGAGCGGCAATCTCGGCGCAGCGCGGCGGGCACCCGGCCGAGCGGCACTTCACCGTCCAGCGGATCACCGGCCATGCGAATCTGTGGGTGAGTGAATGCGTCATCACCTACGGCGGTGTGCCTTCGTATTCGGTGAGCGTCATGGAATTCGCTGACCAGCACGTGGTGCACGAGACGCAGTACTTCTCCGACCCCTTCGGCGTGCCGGCCTGGCGGGCCGCGCTCGCGGAGCCGATGCCGGGCCGGACCATTGCCGGAGCCTGATTCTTGGGCTTGCTCGGGCCGGCCGGGTGACGAGCCTGTGACCGGCACCACGGCCGCGGCCATCAGCGGCATGTCCATGTTCTCCCCCTGTCCTGCGCGCACGGGGCCATCGCGTCCCGCTCCAGCTGACGGCCGGACCGCATTCGGCACATCGTCACCCCAAAGGAAGACGTTCATGCACACGATCGATCTCGCCTATGTCGGGCGGGGCCCGCACGAGGAACTGGTCACCTACATCGCCGACCAGCAGGACTTCTACGCCGACGAGGGCGTCCACGTCGCACTGCGCGACGGCTGCACCTGGGACGCGGAGCGGCTGCGCCGCGGCGCAGTCATCGGACTTGGCCGGACACTGCTGTCCCGAATGAACGATGGCATCCCCTGGGTCGCGCTGAATGTCAACACCGCCCGCCCGCTGTTCTGGTTCCTCGCCCGTTCCGGCCTGGCCTCCCTGGCCGACCTGGCCGGCCAACGGCTGGCGGTAACCCCTCCTCACACCGGCCCCGGGGTTTTCACCCGGATCGTTCTGCGCCAGGCCGGCCTCGACCCGGACCGCGACGTGCAGAGCATCGTCCGCTGGCCCGGCGACTACAGCATGGACCTGCGCCGGCTGCACGACGGGACTATCGACGCCGCCGTGGTCGGTGACACCATGGCACCGGAGGCGATCGCCGCCGAGCTCGGCTGGCAGGTGCTGGCCTTTGTCGGCGACCACTTCCAGATTCCCACCGTAGGCGTGGCTGTCGACCCCACCTACACCGCCCCGGGGGACCCCGCGGTCCAGGCGGTCGTACGAGCCCACCGGCGTGCCCTGCAGGTGATCCACAACGACCCCGACACCACGGTGCGGCACCTGCAGACCTTCCTCGGCCGACACACCGCAGACGAAGTCCGAGCGCACTACGAGAAGTTCATCGCACCGTATTTCACCACCGACGGCCAAACCGACCTCGCCGCCGCAGACATCGCGATCCCCACGGTCGCCGCCGAACTCGGCGTCCCCGCCACCTTCACCGCGGCCGAGTTCTACCGCACCGTTTAGTCGTCGAAGGTAGCCAGTGAGCGGCTGACCACCAGGCCGGTCTGGAGGATGCACCACACCGCGGCGGCAAGTGCCCCGACACGCTGGGCCCATCTACGACGGCACCCTGGATGGCGCGTGCTCCGTGGTTTTGCAGGTCGAGGGCACTTTCGCAGTGTCGTTGACCGACGCGATGAGCTCCGGGTCGGCCGGGACCCACAGGATGGGCATTCCGGCCGGGACGCATACCAGGGACGGCATGTCTCCGGCATACCGCTCGCCGCGACCCGATCGCCACCGAACCGGTCGAAGATGCAGTCGTAGACCTCAAGGCGGCAGGCGCACTCCACAGAGCGGCGTGTTTGCGTGCGGGCAGAACCGACTCTTCCGGCACCCTCAGGGCGCCTCGCAGACGGTCGCGAAGCCCCGCGTCCCTCGAAGAAGCAAGACCCGAAGAAAGCAAGAGAGGAAGAGACCATGAAGGAGTTCCTGGTCGAGCTGACCGCCAGTGTGCCCGAGGGGACCGACCCAGCAGAAGTCGACCGGCGCCGCGCCGCCGAAGCTGTGCGAGCCAAGGAGCTCGCCGCCGAAGGTCACTTGTTTCGGCTGTGGCGCCCGGTCGGGGAGGACCGTGTCATCGGCGTGTGGCGCGCCGACGACGAGGCGGAGTTGCGTGAGAAGGTCCTCGGAAGCCTGCCCCTGTGGCCTTGGGCGACGGCGGTAATCACCGCCCTGCAGCCGCACCCCAACGATCCGGACCTGACCGGATGAGTCTTCCGGTGTGGCAACTCACTGCCACCGCTCGCTGTGCCGATCAGGACCACCGCACTGAAGCGGGAGTCCATGCCCTGACGTTGAGAAGCCGTTCGCTTACCGAACCGGAGACAGGGGTTCCGCGATCGACAGCGGCCCCGGACGGAGGGAAACCCATGTCTGAGAAGAACCATGCCACGGTGGCAGTCACCGGGGTGACCGGGGCGCTGGGCGGCCGGATCGCGGCCCGACTCGCGGGCCATGGCGTCCCCCAGCTCCTTGTCGGACGCAGCCCCGACCGCATGCCCGAACTGCCAGGCGCCCAGCGGCGCGGTCCGGCCGCCTACACCGATGCCGACGCCATGCGCAAGGCGCTCGAGGGTGCGTCGACCCTCATCCTGGTCTCCGGACACCGCACGGGGCGCCGGCTGGAGGAACACGCCACCGCAGTCGAGGCCGCTATCGCGGTCGGCGTGGACCGGGTCCTGTACGTATCCCTCGTCGGCGCAGCGCCCGCCGCCACCTACACCAACGCCCGCGACCAGTGGCTGACCGAACAGTTCCTAGCGGGGGCCGGGATCCGCCACACGGTGCTCCGGGCGGGCTTCTACACCTCGACGCCGGCCGCCCTCGCCAACGAGGAGTTCGTCGTGAGCGGCCCCGCGAGCACCGGCCGGGCCGCCTTCGTCACCCACGAGGACATCGCCGACGTGATCACGGCCGTCGCCCTCGACGAGGGTCCCCGCTCCGAGCACGACGGCGCGACCCTTGAGATCACCGGGCCCGAGGCCCTGACCCTCGACGAAGCGGTCACCAGGATCGCCGCAGCCACCGGCCGGCCCTACCGCTTCGAACCCGAGACCCTCGAGGACGCCTTCGCCCGGCGATGGGGACTGGGCATGAGCGGGGAACAGATCGAGACCTGGATCTCTTGGTACCAGGCGATCGAGAGGGGCGAGGTTTCCGTGGTCACCGATGTCGTCCCCCGGCTCACCGGCTCACCGGCGACCCCGATCTCGGACGCAGCCTGGTGGCCCGCGCCAAAGACAGCGCGCGGTACCCGCTAATCTCGCGCTTTGACGAAGCGGGGCTGTCCGAGGCGTGATCAAAAGAACGATGAGTGCCTCTGACCTGGGACGATAGGACTTTTCTAGGGTCATGATCGTCGTCAAGAAAGCTGCACTCCTCGGGTGAAGAAGCCTACCGGGTTGTACCCGCGTGTCCGTGTCGAGGGCGGTGGTCGTGGGGTTGTCTCGCAGTCCGGCGCCGTGCTGCTGGTCGAGACCGCCCGCAAGGTGGGGTTGGACGCGGCGGTGTCGGCGGCGCTGACGCCGTGGCGCAAACAGCGAGCGGTTCATGATCCCGGCAAGATCCTGCTGGACGTCGCGCTCGCCGTGGCGCTGGGTGGGGACTGCCTGGCCGATGTCGCGATGTTGCGGGCCGAGCCCGCCGTGTTCGGGCCGGTGGCCTCCGACCCGACAGTCTCCCGCCTGGTCGACGCCCTGGCCGCGGCCGGACCGCGAGCGCTCGCGGCGATCCGGCGGGCCAGGGCTGAAGTCCGCGAGCGGGTCTGGCGGTTGGCCGGCGATGCTGCCCCGGACGCGGGCGGCGAGGTGATCGTGGACATCGACGGGGTCCTGGTCCTGGCACACTCCGAGAAGGAGCACGCCGCCAAGACCTGGAAGAAGACCTTCGGGCACCACCCGCTGTTCGCGTTCGTCGACCACGGCCGCGAAGGGTCCGGGGAGCCGGTCGCCGGCCTGCTGAGGCCGGGAAACGCGGGCAGCAACACCGCCGCCAACCACATCGAAGCGGCCCGCCTGGCGCTGGCCCAGCTGTCGAGCAAGTACCGGCGCGGACGCCGAACCTTGATCCGCACGGACTCCGGCGGCGGCACCCACAAGTTCCTCAACTGGCTCACCGCACGCGGCCGATGGCTGTCCTACTCGGTGGGGATGACCATCACTGATGCCATCCACGCCGCTGTGCTCCTGGTCCCGGCCTCGGCCTGGACGGCGGCCATTGAGCCGGACGGGCAGGTCCGCGACGGCACCTGGGTCGCCGAACTCTGCGGCGACGTCCTGGCCGGCTGGCCGAAGGGCATGCGGCTGATCGTCCGCAAGGAACGGCCGCACCCCGGCGCCCAGTTGCGCTTCACCGACGCCGACGGGATGCGGCTGACCTGCTTCGCCACCAACACCACCGGTACCCCGATCGCCCAGCTGGAGCTGCGGCACCGCCAGCGGGCCCGCGCCGAGGACCGCATCCGCGCCGCCCGCGACACCGGCCTGCGCAACCTCCCACTACACCAGGCCGCCCAGAACCAGGTCTGGCTGGAGATTGTCCAGCTCGCACTCGACCTGCTCGCCTGGATGCCGATGCTCGCCCTGACCGGACCCGCCCGGCGCTGGGAACCCAAGCGCTTGCGACTGCGGCTGTTCTCCGCCGCCGCCCAGCTCGTCACCACCGGCCGCCGCCGCGACCTCCGCCTCGCCCGCCACTGGCCCTGGACCGACGTGATCACAGGCGCCTTCGCGCGCCTGCAAGCCCTGCGCGACCCCGGCTGATCAGCCACAACGCCCTATCCCGACGAGCAGCCTTCACCTCCGGAGCCGTGGAACCCGGTGCCCACCCGGCGCATCAACCGGGCTACCGGCGTTCCCACGATCACCCGGACAAGCCGAAACGGCCCGCCGGATGACCGACGGACCGTCACGAAAGATCGAGGTTAGAAGCAGCAATGGACGCCCGCCGCCTCGGCGTCGGCCTCAACCTCCCCCAGGCCTTTCTCACCGATGCCGCCGTCGACTACCTCAGCGACCACGACTACAACAGCCTCAGCGAGGCATGGGCCGAGCAGGCCTACGCCGAACTCGCCCGCCCCGTCCACGGCAAGCAAGCCCCCCTCCGCCGCGTCAACACCCACCCTCGCCGCACACCAAAGGCCCCGCCCCTGGACGCACCACCCGCACAGGCTGGACCGGCATTCCGGCTCGCCGACTTCCTCGAACAACACGGACGCACCGCTCGCCGCCTGGTCTGCCCGCCCGCCTCCTTCTGGCACGCTGCTCATGACCACCTCACCCACCCCGACAGCCTGGTCAACCTCGCAAACGCAGCCGAAAGGCGACACCGCCTCCAATGGGCCCACCACCTCCGCCAGCAAGCCGCCGACGCCGGTGACCTCCGTGCCCTGACTGAAGTAGCCATGACGCGGGAGAGGAGAGGGGATCGAAAGGGTGCCGAAGCCGCAGCCCTACAGGCCGCCGACGCCGGTGACGTCTACGCCCTGGTCGAGTTGGCCATAGGGCGGGAGGAGACGGGCGATCGGGAGAGCGCTGAAACCCTGGCCCTCAAAGCCGCCGAAGCCGATGAAGACTTCGCCCTCACCCATTTGATCCAGACACGGGAGGAGGCAGGCGATCGGAAGGGTGCCGAAAACCTAGCCCTGAAGGCCGCCCAGGCCGGTGAACCCTACGCCCTCATCGAGTTGGCCATAACGCGAGAGAAGGCAGGGGACCAGGAAAGCGCCGAAACCCTCGCCCGGCAAGCCGCCGACGCCGGTCACATCGACGTGCTCCTTCCTGAGAGGCTCAGACCGTGGTCTTTGTGGCCGGACGGGCTCGATCCAGACGGCACGCCTACACCCCCCTGGTAGCCTGTGAGGCTCGGAAAGTCGTCGTCGCAGGTCAAGCCGCGTAGCGGTACTCGTTGATGACGCCGCCGAGGATGCGGGTGCGCAGGAGCCGACGGCCTTCGAGCTCGTGCGCGGCGATGGGCTGCTGGTCGGCGTCCGGAGGTAGTTGGTTGCGGGCCCGGTGGGGGCGGTGCTCGTTGTAATGCCGCTCGTAGGAGGTCAGGACCTGCCGCGCGTGGGCCTCGGTCATGATGAGGACATGGTCGGGGAGCTCGCGCCGGATGCTGCCGATCACCCGCTCACAGTGGGCGTTCATCCGAGGTGATTGGGGCGCGCTCTTGAGGATCTCCATCTCCTCGCCCTGGAAGACGGCGTCGAAGGACTGGCCGTACTTGCCGTCGCGGTCACGTAGCAAGAAGCGCAGGGAATCCATGCGCGTGCCGAGGTCGGCGGCGAGGTTGCGGGCCTGTTGTACCGTCCACTCCCAGGTGGGGTGGGCCGTCACGCCGGCGATGTGCATGCGTTGGCTGCCGTGTTCGAGAAACACCAGCGCGTACAGGCGTCTGCCGAGGGCGGTGTCGAGATGCAGGAAGTCGACGGCGGTGATGCCCTCGGCTTGGTTGGTGAGGAACTCCCGCCAGGTCGGGCCTGTACGGCGCGGGGCCGGGTCGAGGCCCGCCGCGTGCAGGATCTCCCAGACCGTGGAGGCAGCGATCGGGTGGCCGAGACGGGCCAGTTCGCCCTGGATCCGCCTGTGGCCCCACTGTGCGTTCTCGCGAGCGAGCCGCAGGATCAGCTTCTTGAGCGCCGCCTCGGTCGGCGGGCGTCCGGTGCGGGCGCGTCGGGCACTGTAGTCCCACTTCGCCGCAATGAACCTGCGATGCCAGGCCAGCAGCGTCCCAGGCGTGACCGGGAAGATCTCGCGCCGGCGACGGCGGGATATCAGGCTGGAGAGAGCGGCGAGCCAGAACCGGTCCGCAGGTTCATAGCGGACAGGACCATCGATCTGACGGCGCAGCACCGCATTCTCATGACGGAGCACCAGCAACTCGGCGTCCTTGGTGGTGTCACGGAGCAGCAGCACCCTGCGGAGGGACAGCAGCCGGCGAGTCACCTTGTAGAGCATCGAGATGATCACGTGGACATGGTCCCAGCCGAAAGTGCTCTACTACCACGACCTGCGGCGATGACTTTACGAGCCCCGCAGACGCTCCGAAGTGATCACGCAGGCGTCGCCGGCGGCGGAGCAGGAGACACCGGTCCCCACCGCGGACTGACCGGGCGAACGGGATGCGGCGTCCCCGGCGGGCGTCGCGTTGAGCCCCGTCGCCGCACTGCCGGCAGTCGAGGATGATCTCGTCCCGTAACGAGGGCCGGCGCAGGTCCGGGACGGGCGCTTCGTAAAACGTTCAAAGTACAACGGTTCGATTTCTGTACGCGCCAGGGGCTGACACCGGGGTCCTGGTGCGCGATAACGTGCGCGCTCGGCCTGATCATCGTACTGTCCGGGGACTGTTATGCCTGATCCTTCCATGCCGCCGGACGACCGGCCGGCGTCGCCCGTGAGGCCCCGTGTGACGGCCGAGTCGCCGGCCGGGTCCTTGAGACGGCGTCTGGTGCTGTCGTCCGTGCTGCCGCCGAGCGTGGTCGCCGTGACGGGTGCGGTGGCCACCGCGCTGGTCGGCGATGGCCACCTGAACCAGGCGTACCAGGGCGCTGTGTTCGGCGGCGTTGTGCTCATCGGGACCATGGCGGCCGCGATCGCGGGCATGCGGGCTTCGGCGGAAGCACGAGCAGTCACCGAGCACTGGGAGGAGCTGTCCCGCGCAGCCGACCGAAACCGTGCCGAGCTGACCGAGTTGACCCGTGCCACAGCCGAGGGCAGAGCCGAACTGGAGTCGCTGTGCCGTCGGCTGCGGGCCGGGGAGCGCCCTGTGCGGGGCCGGCCGGAACTCCCGCCGCAGACCGGCCCGGACGAACTCTCCCGCCTCGGATTCGAGATCGCCGTGGCCCGGCACGAGGCGGAGGCAGCCCTGCTGGAGACCGCCGCCTCCGCGATCGGCACGGAACACCACTCCCGGCTGGAGCAGTTCGAGGTGTTCGCGAACCTGGCGCGCCGTCTGGAGTCCCTGGTGCACCGCGAGATCGGCCTGCTGGACGACCTGGAGAACGAGGTCGAGGACCCCGACCTGCTCAAGGGGCTGTTCCGGGTGGACCACCTGTCCACCCGGATCCGCCGCTACGCCGAGAACCTGGCCGTGCTCGGCGGCGCGAACACCCACCGCCAGTGGACCCGCCCCGTCAGCCTGACCGACGTACTGCGTTCCGCCGTCGCCGAGATCGACCAGTACGCCCGGGTCAAGCTGGTCCCGCCCGTCGAGGGATCGGTCAGCGGCCACGCCGTGGTCGACGTCGTCCATCTGCTGGCCGAGCTGCTGGAGAACGCGACGGTCTTCTCACCGCCCCAGACCACCGTGCACGTACGGGTGGAGCCCGTCGCCGCGGGGGTGGCGATCGAGGTCGAGGACCGGGGCCTGGGCATGTCCCCGGCCGAGCGCGGTCAGATGAACACCGTCTTGAGCGCACCCGACAAGGTTGCGCTGGGCGAACTGCTGCAAGACGGCCGGATCGGCCTGTACGTGGTCTCCGTCCTGGCTCAGCGACACGACATCGCCGTGCAGTTGCAGAGCAACGTCTACGGCGGCACACAGGCCGTCATGGTGCTGCCCGAGGCACTGCTCGGTCCGCAGCCGGCAGCTTCCGCGCCGGCGCCCCACACCGTCCCGGCCCCCGAGGCGGAGCCGCACGACCGGACGGAGACCGAGGCGGTGGACCTCCCCGCGACGGAGACGACCGTCGTCGCGGATCCGAGCGTGTCAGATTCCGCCCCCGGGCCCGCCCCGGCCCCCTCCGACGGCGAGGACGACCGCCCGCGGCTGCCTCAGCGCCGCCGTCAGGACCACGCCGCCGAAGTGCCGCAACCGGTCGGCGGCGCCGGTGCTGCCGAGGACATCGAACACGACCCCGGCCTCATGGCCGCATTCCAGACCGGACTACGCAGGGCCGAGGAAGCGGAGACGCCCTGATGGCCGCAGCCGCCCTGAAGGCCCAGGGTCCGTACAGCGAAACGTTTCCTTCTGCCGAATAGGAGTACACGATCGTGGCGAGCGAAGACCTTTCCTGGCTGTTGACGGGTCTGGTGAACCGGGTGCCGCACACCCGAAGCGCGTTGTTGCTGTCCTCGGACGGGCTGGTGAAGGCAGCGGAGGGGCTCGACAAGGACGCCGCGGACCAGTTGGCCGCGCTCGCCAGTGGGCTGTACTCGTTGGCGCGCAGCGCGGGCCGGCACTTCGACGACGGCGGTGACGTGCGACAGATCGTGACGGAGCTCAGCACCTCGCTGCTGCTCGTCTCGTCCGCCGGGCACGGCGCGGTGCTGGCGGTGCTGGCCGGACGCGATGCGGACGCGGCGGTACTGGGCTACGAGATGGGCATGATGGTGAAGAGCGTGCGTCCGCACCTGGCCACACCGCCCCGGCACCCGGTGGGGTGACCGATGACGCCGGTCCTCCCAGACGGACCGCAGCTCGACGAAGCGGCCGGGCGGCTGGTCCGTCCCTACACGGTGAGCGACGGCCGGACCAGGGCCACGTCCCACTTCACACTGGTGACCACGGTGCGGGCCACCGGCGCCCAGACGCAGGGCGTTTTCGGCCTGGAGCACGCGCAGGTGCTGGCGCTGTGCGAACAGCCCGTGAGCGTTGCCGAGGTCGCGGCCCGGATGCAGGTGCCCGCCGCCGTGGTCAAGGTACTGCTGTCCGATCTGGCCGAGGGAGGCGCGGTGGTCGCAGGTGATACCCGCCCGGCGCCCACGGGCCACTCCGCACGACCTGATCGAGACCTCCTGGAAGCGATACGCGATGGCCTCCTCAAACGACTGTGACCCGCTGCCCGCCGACGTCCTGCCGGTCGGCGTCAAGGTGCTGATCGCCGGCGGGTTCGGCGTGGGAAAGACCACCTTCGTCAACGCGCTCAGCGAGATCGAGCCGCTGAGCACCGAGGAGATGCTGACCGCCGTCAGCGCGGCCACGGACCGACTGGACGGAGTGGAGAACAAGGCCACCACCACGGTGGCCTTGGACTTCGGCCGGATCACGCTCAGTCCGTCCCACGTCCTGTACCTGTTCGGCACGCCCGGGCAGGAGCGCTTCTGGTTCATGTGGGACGAACTCTCCGAGGGAGCGCTCGGGGCGGTGGTTCTCGCCGACACCCGCAGGCTGGAGCACTCCTTCGCGGCGGTGGACTTCTTCGAGCGGCGCGGCATCCCCTTCGTCGTCGCCGTGAACGAGTTCGACGGGGCTCACCGCTACCGCGGGGAGGAGGTGCGGACCGCGCTCGACCTCAGGCAGGAGGTGCCGGTGGTGCTGTGCGACGCCCGCGTCCAGAAGTCGGGCATCCGCGTGCTGCTCGATCTGGTTCAGCATCTGATCACGACAAGGAGTTCCCATGGCAGCGACACAGACCAACCCACCGTCCGGGCCTGAGTCCGGGATCGCCCTGCGCCATCTGCTCCTCCCCCCGGAGGACCCACAGGTGCGCGCCCGTTCCGAGCGGCTGCGCGAGCTGGGCATCGATGCTCGTCCGGACGCCGAACTCGACGCCTTCGCACGGGAGCTGGCACAACGCACCGGCGGCTGCTACGCCGGGGTCAACTTCTTCCTCGACGCAGACCGCCAGTACTTCGCGGGGTTGTACAGCGCCGCGCAGGACACCACGGCTCATGTGGGGCCGCCGTTGCTGGAGGAACCGGTGCCCGGCCGCGTCATGCCCCGCGACATCGACATGGGCATCTGCCCGCACGTGGTCAAGCGCCGCCGGGCGCTGGTGCTGGAGGACATCCGGGACTTCCCCCGGTTCGCCGGCAACCCGGTGGTCGACGCGATCGGCGTCCACTCCTACCTGGGCGCACCGCTGATAGACAGCACCGGCGTGGTGCTGGGCACCATCTGCGTGGTCGACCAGGACCCACAGCCGTGGGGGCGCGAAGGGCTGGAAACCATCAAGGCCATGGCTGCCGAACTGGTCGAGCGACTGGAGGAGTCGGCGAGCCACCGCGGCTGACCGGCACTGCCGGACGCGCACGCGGCGCCGAAGCCGGTGACCTGGAAGTTGACACGGGTGTGAGACTGCGGCGGAGAAAGTGACATCTGCTTCCTTCGCGTCTTGGGTCCACGGCCACGGCAGGCCAAGGCGCAACCAGGGAGGGTACGACGATCACCAGGGGCACGGGCAGCGCGATTTTGAAGCGGCTCTCGACGCGCAGGGTGGGGCGTCGGCCCATCGAATGCCGGGTGCGGGGAGTTGATGAGTGCGGCGGCTCCGTGGCGGACCAGCACGCCCGCGCATCGGTCGATCTCCGCGTCGAGAGCGTGGCCCGCCATGAGCGGCTGATCGCCAAGGCCATCGACACCCCCTGCCGTCTGCTGCGGCTGCCGTCGATCCGCAGCGAGTTCGCCGACATCGCCGACCGGGCCGCCAAGGACCAAATGACCTACCGCGGCTTCCTCGCCGAGCTGCTGATGGCGGAGTGCGACGACCGGGCCCGCCGACGCTCGGAACGGCGGATCAAGGCAGCCGGGTTCCCGAGGGAGACGTCACTGCGGACCTTCGACTTCGACGCCAACCCCAACATCGACGCGGCCACCATCAACACCCTCGCCAGCTGCGAGTGGATCAAGAAGGGGCAGCCGCTCTGCCTGATCGGCGACTCCGGCACCGGCAAGTCCCACATGCTCATCGCCCTGGGCACCGAGGCCGCCATGAAGGGCTACCGCGTCCGCTACACCCTCGCCACCAAGCTGGTGAACGAGCTGGTCGAAGCCGCCGACGAGAAGCAGCTGAACAAAACCATCGCCCGCTACGGCCGCGTCGATCTTTTGTGCATCGACGAGCTCGGATACATGGAACTGGACCGGCACGGCGCCGAGCTGCTGTTCCAGGTTCTGACCGAGCGCGAGGAGAAGAACAGCGTCGCCATCGCCTCAAACGAGCCGTTCGGCGGCTGGACGAAGACCTTCACCGACCCCCGTCTCTGCGCCGCCATCGTCGACCGGCTCACCTTCAACGGCACCATCATCGAGACCGGAACCGACTCCTACCGCCTCGCCAGCACCCGAGCCCGTGCCGAACACGCAGAACCGGGCTGACCAACCGCTCCACCGCCTGGCCGGCAACCGCTGAAGGCCGGCCAGGCCGACGTCATCCGAGCGGGACAGGCCCTACAACCCGGGAACCAGCGTCCAGATGAGCTGCGATGCGCGTAATCGTCCGGGCGTTGTCCTCGAACAGATGCGCCTGCATGCCCGCCGCCTGCGCAGCCTCAACATTTACTGCGAAATCGTCGATGAACAGACAGCTCTCCGGCCGCACCTCCAGGCTGGCGCATACGGCCTCGAAGGCACGTGGGTCCGGCTTCTCGATGCCGATCTCGTGCGAGTAGACGATCTGCTCGACCAGTTCGTCGAAGTGGTACAGCGACGTCTCCCGCTCCCGGGCGCCGACGAAGCTGTTGCTCAGGATGCCCAGCCTGCAACTCCCTCGCAGCCCTTGCACATAAGCGATGAGTTCCTCGTTCGGCTTTCCCAGGTATTCCGCCCAGAGATCACCCATGAAGCCTTCAACCTGGGGCGCGTCGAGCCCCAAGCGTGCTGCCACCTGCTCGTGAACCTCTCGTTCACTGATGCTCCCGACGCTCCCGGCTTGCCACACGTCGCGCAGCCGCTCATGCACAGTGCCGAGCGGCAACTCCAGCCGCTCTTCCCACCGCTGCATGCACCCCGTTTCCGGCGTGATCTCCAGCACGCCACCGATATCGAGAATGACGCAGGTCGCCGTCACTCGAACTCCCCCTCTTCGTCCTGCCCTGCTGGCGAGCGCACACCGCTCGGTCGTGTGATCTACGGAGACACTGTCACCCTTCCCGCTGGGGCAAGGTCAAGCGATCTTGAAACCTTGTGGCAGTCCTGTTGCGAGCCGCCGACACGACTCGGCTGCATCGGCAGGTGCCTTCAAAACTCCTGACGAACCGCGGAGTCCTCGGCCAGACGATGACGTCAGAACTCGTCAACAAACGCTGCCGCAAGAAGTGATCGAAGCCAGGGATGCGTTCTCTGACCAGACCGTCGTAACCCTCTTCCAGATCCTTCCGGGTGGGGGAAGATCCGTAGTCTCGTACGGTTCGCCCGGCGGAGTGCGGGGCACAATCAAACCTTCCGGTACGCGCTGGGGGCGGAAAACATAACGGGGGGAGCGCATGAGGCACAGCATGCGCTGGGCGCTAGTGGCGGCGCTGAACGTGCTGGCGTTCGCAGCGGTTTTCCTCCTCTTCTACGCCGTCGACGTGCCGTTGCTGCCCACGTCCGACGAGGACCGGGTTGCCGTCGGGGTGGCCGCGGCGACCGTCGCGGCGACAGTGGGTGGGACGTGGGGCGCGTCGTGGGTGCAGCGGGTGGCTCAGACGGCGGCGGCACCTGCCGAGCCGATCGGCGGCCTACGGCTGGAACTGCCGAACGCGAGGGTCACGGTGAACGGCACCCCCTCGGACGATCCGCCCCCACTCCTCGTCCGCATGGGCGACCTGCCCCGCGAACCCGTCGGCTTCCAGCCCCGTGAGGACCTGCTCGCCGAGCTCGCCGACGCCACCGAGCGCCACGGCCTCACCGTCGTCCACGCCGTCACCGGCGCCCGAGGCGTCGGCAAGACCCAGCTCGGTGCCGCCTATGCCCGGCGTCGGATCGAAGAAGGCTGGCCGATCGTCGCCTGGATCACCGCGGAGAACAGGGGCCAGCTCACCTCCGGACTCGCCGAACTCGCCGACCAGTTGGGCGTCCGCGAGCCGGGCGACGACGCGACGACGGCCGCGCGGGCGGCGCTGACCTGGATAGGGCGGAACCCTGATCCGTGTCTGCTGGTCCTGGACAACGCGACGGATCCGGACGAGGTGGCGCAGTGGCTGCCGACCGTCGGCCGAGCACAGGTGGTGGTGACCGCGACCTCCCAGGACTTCGCCAACCTCGCGGGAGCCAGAGTCGATGTCACCGTGTTCACGGAGGAGGAGGCTCTGGACTTCCTGCGTCGGCGCACCGGAGTCGACTCCGACGACGGGGCACGTGAGGTCGCCGCGGAACTGGGCCGACTGCCCCTGGCTCTCGCCCAGGCGGCGCACGTCATCCGCGTGCGGGGGACCGGCTACTGCGGATACCTGGAGCGGCTGCAGACCTACCCCTTGGAGAGCATGCTGGAGCGGGTGCCGGGCGAGCGGTATCCGCACCGAGTGGCCGAGGCGATGCTCATCGCCGCCGAGCAGGTCGAACAGCAGGACCCGAGCGGGGCGGTGCGGGTGCTGATGGAGGCCCTGTCGGTGCTGTCACCCGCTGGCGTGCCACGGCATTTGCTGCACGGGATCGTGCGGCAGGCGGGAATCGATGACGCCGACGCCGTGGAGGCCGCGCTGGGGGCCCTGACCCAGGCCTCCCTCGCCATGGACGCCGGAGCGGACGCCGTGAACCTGCACCGGCTGGTACAGCGGGTGATACGGGAGCGGGCCGGGGAGCGCGTACGGGACGCCGTACGCGCGGCGGTGCGGCATCTGGACGAGACGCTGATACCCGCCGGGGAGGCTTGGGAGAGACGGGAGTTCGGCGGCCAACTCGTCGACCAGATCGATGCCCTGTGGAGCGTCGTACGAGGGAATCTGGCGTCGTACGACGAGGAGGACCAAGAGAGCCTGGTGTGGTTGCGGCGCTGGGCGGCGTACGGCCATCTCGGCCATGTGGGAGCGATGGACCGGGCGGTGGTGTGGTCGGTCGAGACCCGGCGGGACTGCGAAGCCGCCCTCGGGGAGGAGGCGGCCGCCTCGATCAACGCCCTGGAACTCGAAGGGGACATGTGCGCGCGGGCGGGCCGTTCCGAGAAGGCCATCGCGGCGCGCGTCAGACGCCTGGAGATCACCGAGCGCTGCCTGAGCCCGGAGGATGAGCGCACCCTGACCGCACGCAGAGACCTCGCCGAGTCCTACGAGGCAGCCGGTCGCTACGAACTGTCCGTGCCCATGTACGAGGCGCTGGAGCGGTACATGCGACAGCGGTACGGCGCGGATCACGAGGAGGTCCGGAGCGCGCTGAGGGATCTGGCGCAGGCGTACGCGGCTGCCGGCCGACTGGGTGAGGCCGCTGGCATCGTGGACCGTATGCGCCCGGACTGGTCCCAGGGCTCCGGGCCGCCCGGGGCGGGCCTCGCCTCCCTGCAGAGCCTGGCCGGGACCTACGGGTCGGTGGGCAGGGACGAAGAAGGAGTCGCTCTGCTGCGCCGCTACCTGGAGGCATGCGAAGCCGAGCACGGCTCCGAGCACGCCGAGACGGTCCGGGCCCGCAACAACCTGGCCGTCCAGTGCCTGGACGCCACTCTGTACGACGAGGCGCATGCGGCTGCCGCGCAGGCGATGGCGGACGCGGAGCGGATCTTCGGGCCGGAGTCCGAGGACACGGTCGAGATCCGTGACACTCTCGCCGCATGTCTGACTCGCCTCGAGCGGC
The DNA here is from genome assembly GCF_042741275.1 of Streptomyces sp. NPDC058964. Taxonomy (NCBI): domain Bacteria; kingdom Bacillati; phylum Actinomycetota; class Actinomycetes; order Kitasatosporales; family Streptomycetaceae; genus Streptomyces; species Streptomyces sp. NPDC058964. The sequence continues at coordinate 9,291 of NZ_JBHYKH010000031.1, read as the reverse complement.
ACGAGGAGGCCGTAGCCCTGTTCCGCCGCGTGGTCGACGAACGGATCGCCCTGCACGGCCCGGAGCACCCGGGCGTGCTGCGTGCGCGTGGACGTTTGGTGTGGGCGCTCGACGAGGCGTGGCGGCACAGCGAGGCCTACACCGCGCAAGTTCAGTTGATCGCGGACTACGAGAGACTGCTGGGCGGAGACCATCCCAGTACGCTCGGCGTCCGCCTCTCTCACATCCACCTCTGCAAGGTGCACGGCCGGATCCAGGAGTCGGTCGACTTCGCGCGTGAAGTCCTCGCCGACCACGAGCGGCTCCACGGACGGCTGCATCCCCGCACGTTCGACGCCTGCCTCGCTCTCGCCGGTGCGCTGACCTCCGCCGCGCTGTACCCCGAGGCCATCGCACTGCTGCGCCAGACCGTACGGAAGACCGGGCAGACGCTGGGAACCAGGCATCGGCAGACGTTCGCCGCACGGGCGTTCCTTGCCCAGACTCTGCGCGAGTGCGGTGCGGCCGACGAGGCCCGCGCGTTGCGCGAGGAGAACGTGGCCGAGTACGCCCGGCTCTACGGGGATGACCACATCGAAGTCGTCTGGGCCCGGAGCGAGCTGGCCGAGATGCTCGCGTGGCAGGGGCTGTACGACGAGTCCCTCGCACTCCATCGAGGCATCGTCGAGGACGTGGCCCGTATCCGGGGCACCGACCACCCCTCCGCCCTGCTGGCGCGCCGGTGGCTGGCGTGGGCCTGCGGACAGGCCGGGCGTCATCTCGAGCGGCTCGCGCTGACGGGCGAGGCGTTGGCGGACCAGGAGCGGCTGTTCGGCGCGCACGCACTGTCGACTCTCACGACACGAAACCACCACGTGACGGCGCTGAGGATGGCTGGACATCGGCGGGAGGCCCGGCGTCTGACCCGAGAGCTATACGTGGACTACGCCCGTGTCATGGGCGACCACCACCCGTACACCATCGGCATGCACGACGACGTGGCCGACGGGTACCGGGCCGTGCAACGACGTCTCAAAGCCCTGCGGATCCGCAAGCGTGTGCTCCAGGCCTGCGAAGCCAGATCCGGTCCCTTGAGCCTGGAGTCGATCGGCGCGCGCCGCCGCCTGGGGACCGCCTACGCCTCCGCGGGGCTGGTGTGGCGCGACGCCGCCCTGCAGAAGCGCCTCCTGAACGACCTGACGGAACACTTCGGCCCCGACCATCCCGCGACACAAACGCAGCGGGAGTGGTGGTGCCACGCCCTGATCCGTGCCGGTCGCTGGCGACAAGCGCGGGAGGCGGCAGCGGTCCGCCGGGCCGACTGCGAGCGCATGTACGGCCCCGACCACCTGTGGACACTCAGTGCCCGCTGGCTCGTCGCCCACACGGCTCGCCGTACCGGCCGCGTCCGTACCGCCGTCGCGGAGTACGAGGCCTTGGCCGCCGACCGCGCACGCGTCCACGGCCCGGACCATCTGCTCACCTGGTGGGCCCGTCTCAACCACGCCTACGCCACCTTCTGGGCCCTTCATCCGCACCGCGCCGTCGCCCTCTTCGAGACCGTGATCGCCGACGGCTGTCGCATCTTCGGCCCTGACAGCAGTCAGGTCCAGGACCGCGTCAGGTGGCGCAACCCCTTTCTCTGCCTGATCACCGGACACTGGCGCCGCATGGTCGATGCGCTCCGCCTTCGGCGACACCGGGCGTCGTACTCCCCAGGGAGTAACGCACCGGCCGGACCGCCCTCGCCAGTAACCCTCAACTCGCCCTAGCAGGACTCCGTTGGGTTGAGGTCGATCTTGCTGGCTGGTGTCTGGTCCGGGGTCGGGGCAGGGGCTGGTGGCAGGTGGTGCACAAGCCGGTCCAGCAGTTCAGCACGTCTTGGAGGGCGTCGAGGATCTGGTAGAGGGTGAACTCGGTCTACGGACTTTTGGGGCCAGCCGTTGTTCGGTGAGGAAGGCGTGGGCGGCGGTGACGAGGGTGACGTGGTGGTGCCATCCGGTCCAGGAGCGGCCCTCGACGTGGTCCAGGCTCGTAGTCAACGGGCATGTGTGGGTGGCCAGGCCGAGGCCCACTTCGGCAGTTCACCGTCGCCAACTCCAACCATCGCAACCACACCGTCCAGACCCGGGCCCTGCACGCCTACCTGCGCTGGCGGAACAAGAACGCCCGCCATCCCGACGTGCTAGCCGCCCAACGGCGCGAGCGCGCCCGCATCCGTAGTGAGTAGGACATCCGCTGGGGCGGACGTCCGCCGAACGCCGCAGCCGGAGATCACTACTGGCTGCCTCGCGTCCATCCCAGGATGATGTGCTCCGATTCCTGGCATACTCGCTGCTTTCGCCTGGAGGATGTGACGATGATTCTGGTTACCGGTGCGAGCGGCAACGTCGGAACGGCTCTCCTCACTCGTCTTCATGCCGACGGCGTGGCCGCGCGGGCGGCCTACCGTGATCCGCACACCACTGCTCAGGTGATCGAGTCGGGCGGCCAGGCGGTGACGCTCGATCTGACCATGCCGGGCACGATCGGTCCTGCGCTCGACGGCATCGAGGCCGTATTCCTTCTCGGCGCGACGAGCCCTGCCCAAACGACACACGAACTCAACATGCTGGAAGCCGCCCGTGCGGTGGGTGTTCGGGTGGTCAAGCTGTCGGTCTGGCGGGCCGACGAAGGACTCACACCGATCGCCCGGCTGCATCAGCCTGTCGAACAGTCGCTGGTTGCGTCCGGTTTGCCTTGGACGATCCTGCGACCCAACTTCTATCTGCAGAACTTCCTGCGCCAGCCATCCATCCGTGAGGCCGGGGAGTTCAGCCTCCCACTGATCACCGCCCCCATAAGCTTCGTCGACATCGACGACATCGCCCGTGTTGCAGCGCGGGTTCTCACCACAGATGGCCACGACGGCCGCGTCTATGACCTCACCGGACCGAAGGCGCTGACCTACGCCGAAGCCGCCGAGGAGTTTTCCTACGTCCTCGGCAAGCCGGTGCGCTACGTGGGCCTGCCGGACGACGAAGCACGCGTGGCAATGCTGAGTCGCGGGATGCCAGAGTTCCACGTCGATGCCCTGATAGGAGTTGCCCGCGCCTACCGGGACGGCGGTGCCGAAACCGTCACTTCAACGGTGGCCGACATCACGGGCCGTGCAGCCCTCGGTTTTGCCGATTTCGTGCGCCAGAACCTCAACTTCTTCGATTGAGCATGGTCCTCATCGGGCTGTCCTCGGTGTGAGCTCACCGAAAGCCGGTTCCCTCCTGACGAACGAGATCCGCCATCACAAACTCGCGGCGCTGCTGGGACGTTCCGGGACGTCCAGGTCCACCCCACTCCCCCGAGCCAACAGCAATCCGGTGATCCTGTGCGGTCAGGGCACTCGTCGCGCTCGGAGCTCCGCGACTGCGGCCCGGCTGTGACCCGGTCCTCTGGCTGCGCGAGGCCCTGGTCGCGGTCGGGGTCCGCAACGTCCGGCATCGCGGGGCGCATCGGTTCGTGTTCCGGCTCGCCGGACCCGCCGAGAGCGGGAGGAGATCTGCCTCGGTCTCCCCGCCCGTTGGCCCTGCCCGAAGCAGTCCGATCCCGAAGCGTCGCCCGCCTGATCTACGGCGGCACCGTCCGCCCCCGGAGTTTCCCCGACTGCTCGTCTCACTGGAGTCGACATGCCCTCGCGTCCGCCCAGCTTATCCAGCACGCTCGATCTGACCTCGTACGGTCTGCTCGCGCCCCGGCTGTCCAGCGGGAAGGACTGCGCGGTCATGACGGCCGTGTTCATGGAAGCCGCTCGCACCGCCGGCTGTCGGACCGAGTGATCTCGTACCACCCCAGCCTGGGAGTCCTGGAGTGGCCGTCCGTCGTGTTCGAGGGCATCCGCTATGCGGGGTATCCGAGCTCGCCGCCCTGCAGAGCGCCGCGTCCTCTACCTGCGACGGCCCGGCGGTCAGCTGATCCGGGCGATGTCCAGTGGTGACTTGGAATGCTCTCACGAGGCCCTGGATGCCCTGCGGCAAACAGGGTCGGTTCAGCACCTCCGCGGGCTGCTGGTGCTGGCCGAGGTGCTGGAGCCGCGCGAGGAGCAACTGGCCCTATTCAAGCGGGACATCAAGGTATGTCTCGACGAGGTGACTGACCCGCACGACAAGACTGTCCTCGCCCGATACACACGCTGGCATCTCATGCCCCTCGCCCACCACCGCCTCGAACGGTCCGGTCTCAACCGGTTCCCGCGCGAGCATCTACGCCGCAAGCTACAGACCGCACACGTGTTGCTCGCCCACATCCGCCGTCGCGGCAGCACTCTCGACAGCGTCACCCAGACCCTCATCGACCGATGGCTGATCGCAAACAAGAGCGGCCAGAATCAGGCCGCGGTTCTTGCTCCGGGCCGCCACCTGCAACTTGATCCCCAAAACGTCGCGATCGCCACCGCGACCAGGACCGTCGACCGGTCGATCATGAGCGACGCCGACCGGATCCTCACCGCTCTCCGCCTGGAGACCGACGAGTCCGACCACATCGCCAACCGTGTCGCCGGCTGTCTCATCCTGCGATACGGGCTGCGAACCGACCGACTGGTGAAGCTCACGACCGACCACGTCCTGGTCCACCCAGAGGAGCCCGGCGTCCTCGGTCTCCAACTCGGCCGAGACCCACTCTGGCTCCGGCCACAGCTGTCGACAGCCTCCGGCGGCGCCCGGCACGAGACGGAAGCGTACATCGCTGTCTTCAATGTCCAGGAAATCGAACCGGGAGCCTACCGCTACGACACCCTTAGCCACGGGCTTGTGCCTGTCGACGCCGACCTCAGGCGTGCTGCCATGGAACACCTCACCTACCAGCAAGATTTTTTCACCACGAGCTCGTTCGGGGTGATCACCACCGCACTCACCGAACGCATGGCGTGGAAGTATCCGCACCCACGCGCCTACAAGCTCATGCTCCACAACGTCGGCCACCTCATACAGGTGTTCACTACGACTGCCACCGCGCTCGGATACGGTGCGGCCATCACCGGAGCCTTCCGCGACACCGAACTCGAGCACGCCCTCAACATCACGGACACCAGCGAATTTCCCACCTTCTTCATGAGCTGTGGCACGCCGCAACTCACACCAGAAGGACTCCCCGCAGTCTTCCGCCCCCCGGCCAGGCCCACCCGCCACTGACCACCACCCGACCTGACGCGCACGGTGCGCAGGTAGGTGCGCGGGTCGCCGGAGACGTTCGTGGGCGACGCCCAACGCTGGTTCTTCGACGAATCCACCGGGATCTCGTCGGAGGTGAGCGCGGTGTGCCTCCGGGCCCTGCCGACGGAACTGCCTGCCGAGGTAGTGCACACCGTGCAGTCGCGGCACGAGCGCGCCGAGGCCGCGGGTGCCGAGCGCCTGCCCTTCGACCGCGACCTGTGTCGGGCTCTCACTCCCCTGACCTTGATGCGTCAGCCAGGGCCCGCTGAACCTCAACCGCAAGGAAGGGAACGCGCTTGCTCTGCGTAAGCAGTCGATGATGGAAGTCGTCCAGGACGATGGCGTGCGGAGCGTGACGGTCGATGATCGCGCCGATGCCGGGCGGAACGTGAGCAGGCTGGTGGCCATTGACCCATTCGCGCAGGAAGGTCCCGTGTTCGGTGCCACCACGCGCGTCGTCTGGCAGGTGGTGGCGAAACAGGTGGTTCGGTGCGTAGGAGCGGTCGTACACGAGGTGATGTCGGCGTACTAGCTGAAGTGCAGAGACAAGTACGCGTGAACGTGCAGAGCTGTTTGCAGAGGGCTTCGCCGAGAACCACAAAGCAGGGCACCACGTAGGTTGGGGAACGCGTTCCCTCGATGCCTGGTCGTAAGGCATGATCACGGGTATGGCGGAAGCAAGACTGGATCAGTTGGCGCAATCGTGGGACGAGTTCAGGACCTTGCGCTTCCCTCCGGGCTTCTACCAGCGAGAGCCCGAGGGTGAATGCATGGTGATGATGGACACGATGCTCGCCGGTTGTGTCTCCTCAGCCATGAACGGCCCCTTGGATGACCGGCGCCGAGACATACTGCAGGCACGCACCGCGGTCCTTGAACAGATCCTTCCATCTATTGGTGATGACGATTACGCAACCAAGTACTTCACTCAGTTGCATGGGATGGCCGTGCTGGCGGCCGAGCTCGACAATGCTCGAAGCGAGTAGTGCCTGCCGCGCCCGTCAGGCGATGCCGGCTTCGCCGTCGATGGCGGTGAGGCGGTTCTTGAGGCGGTAGCTGGGGCCGTTGATCGGGACGACCTCGCAGTGGTGGAGGAGCCGGTCCAGGATGGCGGTGGCGAGGACCTCGTCGCCGAAGACCTGACCGAATTCGCTGAAGCTCTTGTTCGAGGTCAGGATGATCGAGCCCTTTTCATACCGCTTCGAGATCAGCTGGAAGACGAGGTTTCCCTCCTCTCGTTCCAGCGGCAGGTAGCCGACTTCGTCGACCACGAGGATGTGCGGCCGCAGGTAGGTATGCAGCTTGCTGCCCAGGCGGCCGATGGAGTCGGCGGCCTTGAGCTGGCGGACCATGTCGTCCAGCGTGGTGAAGTAGATCGTGAAGCCTGCCCGGCATGCCGCGACCGCCAGCGCGACGGCGATGTGGGTCTTGCCGACCCCAGGCGGGCCGAGCAGGGCGACGTTGGTCTTGGTCTCGGCGAACGCCAGGCTGGCCAGGTCGCGGATCTTGCGCGGGTCCAGGTCGGGCTGGAATGAGAAGTCGTAGTCGTCCAGCGTCTTGTGGTGCGGCAGCTTGGAGATCCGCAGCGCGTGCCGGAAGCGGCGGTCCTCGCGAAGGGCAAGTTCTTCCTCAAGGACGAGGTCGAAGAAGTCAACGTAGCCGAGCTTGCCGGCGTCCGCGCGGCCAAGCAGGCTCTGCAGCCCTTCGGCGAGGTGGGGCAGGCCGAGTTTGGACGCGGTGGACCGGATGCGGGTGGTGACGAGCTCGCTCAACAGGCGTCCTTCGGATCAGGCGGGGCGGAGGTGAAGGGACGGGTGCCGGCGAGCTGGTCGTAGACCGACAGCGGGCGGCGGCCGACGTGGACCCGGGCGGCGGCAGATCTTTTGAGTAGGGCCTGCAGCGGGCCGTACTCCTCGGTGGGCGGTGTGCTCGGCGGCGTTCGCTCGGGGCCTGGGCCGGGGATGGTTGCGCGGGTGTGGCCGTCGGGCAGGCCGTCCCAGTGTGTCGGATCGACGATCCGCGCCCCGCGTCCGATCGCGCGAGGGTGGACGGCCAGCAGGGTGCTGCCTTCGCTGTCCGGGACGGTCGCGTGCAGGGTGACCGTCGCCGCGGACGCGCGGATCTCCACCAGCTGCCGGTGGCGGACCCTGCGGTCGGGACCGAGGAGAGGTTGGAGTCGAAGGCGACCAGGCAGTCCTTGCCGACGTGTCGCAGATGCCGGTCGGCGACCACATAGGGGCTCGGCGGCAACGGCCGCAGCGCGGCATGGTCGCGGGCAGCGCGGACGCCGATCACCTCACCGTGGGTGCGGTGGGTGCGGCCCCTGCGGAGGGGCATCCAGGCGGTGAACGCGCGTCGAGCTCCTCCAGTGAGGAGAAGGCCCGGCCGGCCAGGACGTGGTCGCGGACGATGCTCACCTGCCGCTCGACCCGGCCCTTGCCCTGGGGCCGGTAGGCGGCGAGCACGTCGATGTCGCTCGGTCCGGACCAACTCGCGACGAACCGCAGCAACTGCAGCCACCGGTCCGCCTCAAGCACCATCGCCGGCCGCGCTCCACCTCGGTCACCCGTCAGCTAGCAGCGTCCTCGAATCGGTACGCAGACACACCATGTTCCTGTGCACGTTCACCCGTACGTGGCTCTGCACTTCAAGTCGTACGCCGACACAGGTCCTCCAAAGCGGCCTCGGCCCGGGTCGAGTCGAAGGGATGCCACAACCGCCATCCCTTGACGAAACCCATAGAGGCACCCCCCGCCCCACCCCCGTGGCGGGCAGCCCCGCTGGACGCACGACAGCGCGAAACGCGTGGTGGGCTGGAAGGTCGACTCCCCGGAGAGCGTCCAGGAGAGGTTCGAGACCATCCATGACCTGGCCATGGACGACGCGGTGGCGGCGGCGGTGACCATCGACTTCCTGCGCCGCCCCGCTGTCGCCTCGAAGGCTATGGCTGCCTCAGCAGGTGGACCAGGTCGTCTTGGGTGGCTGCCTTCTCGCCGCCCGCGTCGGAGTCGAGCGTGAGCATGGCGAAGGACCGAACGGACGCTGCGCCGCCACCTAATTCCCACACGTGCTGAAATTAGCTATCGTGTGAGCCGACAGACTCCACGATCACCTGGGGCCCTTCGGCGATGGCGAGCCGAGAGGAACTACCCGCCGCCGGGACCCACTTCTCCATGCAGAGGAACTCATGCGCATTCGTGCCACCGTGGCCGCCGTCTCCGGCGCCCTGGCCCTGTCGGCCCTCGCCGTCCCGGCCGCACAGGCCACCACGTCGACTCCGACCCTCAACGTCACTTTCTCCAACGTTAAGGTCGACGACGGCAAGACCAACTTCGTCGTCGGCACCACCGGCAAGGTCGCCGTCCCGGTGACGTACACCCTGAACCACCCGGCGAGCGTCCGCGTCACCCACGTCGTCAGCGGTGTGGAGTTCTACCGCGGCACGCCGATCCCGGACGTCGCCACCGTGTTCTTCATCGGTGACGGCCCGGGGACCTGCACCACCGTCTCCAGCACGGCGCTCAAGTGCTCTGAAACGATCACCCTCGCTGCCTCCGAGCTGCGTGACTCGGACGCCGGCACCCTCACGGTGGGCGGTGGCGCGATCGACGAGAAGACCGGCGTCACGAAGATCCAGGGCGACCTCGGCAAGGTCACCCTCAAGCGCGCCGCCAGGCTCACCGCCAACGCCACGCCCGAGCCGGTGAAGGAGGGCAGGACGATCACTGTCTCTGGCCAGCTGACCCACGCGGACTGGAACGGCGCCGGCACCTACTGCGGCTACGCCGACCAGGCGGTGAAGCTCCAGTTCCGCAAGAAGGGCTCCACCACCTACACCACCCTGAACACCATCAGGACGACCTCCACGGGCGCCCTGAAGACCACGGTCACCGCCTCGGTGGACGGCTCCTTCCGCTACCGCTTCGCGGGCACGGGGACGACGTCGTCGGTCACCTCGGCGGCGGACTTCGTAGACGTGCAGTAACGCGCAATGCGGTAATGCCCGCCGCTAGGCCGGAAAGCGGGGGGGGGGGCCCCCCCACAAAAAACCACACCGGCGCCCCCCCCCCCCCCCCCCAACACACCCACACACCCCCCCACCACCCCACACCAAGATCCGCGCGCA
>NZ_JBHYKH010000030.1:10102-36579 GCF_042741275.1 Streptomyces sp. NPDC058964 | reverse complement strand
GCCCCTTGGGGGGGCGCCGTCGCCCGGGGGGGCGCCGCCGGGGGGGGTGACTCAGTGGGCGACGACCGGCACCGGCACCTCGTCCTCGACGCCCTCGCCGGAGGCGACCGCGGTGCTGCCCGGGGTGCCGGCGTTGACGAAGGTCACGACGATGGCCGCGGCGAGCACCAGCATGCCCACGGCGAACCAGATCGCGTTGGTGTAGCCGTGCACCATGCCCTGGAGCTGGACCAGCTGCTGCTGCGGCTTCGTGGCGGCGGTGGCGATGTGGTCCTTGATGTACGAGGTCGTCGCGGAGGCGGCGATCGTGTTCAGCAGGGCCGTGCCGATCGCGCCGCCCACCTGCTGCGAGGTGTTGACCATCGCGGAGGCGACACCGGCGTCCCGGGGCTCGACGCCCAGGGTGGCGAGGGACATGGCGGGCATGAACGCCGTACCCATGCCGAGGCCGAGCAGCAGCATCGACGGCAGGACGGTCGTGCTGTACGACGAACCGATCTCCAGCCGCGTCAGCAGGAACATGCCGGTCGCTGCGACCAGGAAGCCGGGGCCCATCAGCAGACGGGCCGGAACGCGGGTCATCAGGCGCGTACCGATCTGGGTCGAGCCCACCATCATGCCGACGATCATCGGCATGAAGGCGAAGCCGGTCTTGATCGGCGAGTAGCCCTTCACGACCTGCAGGTAGTAGGTGAGGAACAGGAAGGTGCCGAACATCGCGATGATGGCGATACCGAGGGAGAGGTAGATGCCGCCGCGGTTGCGGTCGGTGACCACGCGCAGGGGCAGCAGCGGGGCCTTGACCCGGGCCTCGGTGACGACGAAGGCGACCAGCAGGACCGCCGACGCGATGAACAGGGAGACGGTGACGGAGTCGCCCCAGCCGTCGGACTCGGCGCGGGTGAAGCCGTAGACCAGCGAGACCAGACCGAGGGTGGACAGGACGACACCCGGGATGTCGAGCGGGGAGCGGTTGCGGCCGCCCTCGGGCTCACGGATGACGAAGTAGGCGCCGAGCGCCGCCACGACGGCGAACGGGATGTTGACGAAGAACGTCCAGCGCCAGTCCATGTACTCGGTGAGCACGCCGCCGAGGATGAAGCCGACGGCGCCGCCGCCACCGGCGATCGCGCCGTAGATGCCGAAGGCCTTGGCGCGCTCCTTGGCGTCCGTGAACATCACGGCGAGCAGGGAGAGCGCGGCCGGGGCGAGCATGGCGCCGAAGACGCCCTGCAGGGCCCGGGCGCCGAACATCATCGCGCCGGAGGTCGCCGCGCCGCCGAGCGCGGAGGCGGCGGCGAAGCCGACGAGGCCTATGACGAAGGCGCGCTTGCGGCCCCACAGGTCGGCGATCCGGCCGCCGAACAGGAGCAGACCGCCGAAGGCGAGGGCGTAGGCCGTGACGACCCACTGCCGGTTGCCGTCGGAGATGCCCAGGTCCTGCTGTGCGGAGGGCAGGGCGATGTTCACGATGGTCGCGTCGAGGACGACCATCAGCTGGGCGAGCGCGATGAAGATGAGCGCTTTCCAGCGATTGGCGTCGCCGGACTGCTCGACGGCGCCGGGAGCCTTGGAGGCTGTTTCAGACATGGGAGTACCCACTTCGGGACTTCGTGACGGAAAAAGTCGTGTGAAACGGCTCGTCCGCGTGGACGGCCGGAGGCCTGTTGCGAGTGAGGACCGGAGTACGGCCCTGAACTAATCGATCGGACGGTGGATCGTCGGGCTTGGCGTCGTCGGCGTCGTCGGGCTTGGCGTCGTCGGGCTTGGCGTCGTCAGGCTTGGCGCAGGTCCTCCATGGTCACGGCCGTACCCGGCAGGACGGATCGGGCCGGAGCCCGCAGTCCGTCCAGGAACAGCTGCAGATGACGGTGTACGAAGCGGTCGGCGCTGAGGCAGCCCGTACCGGCCGGGGGCCGGCTGAGCTGGGCCACGGCGACCATCAGGTCGCCGACGCCCACGTCACGACGGAGCAGTCCGGCCTCCTTGGCGCGGTCCATGACCCCTTCGACGATCCGCTCGAAGCGTTCCCGGGCCGCCTCCAGGTCGGGGTGGTGCTCGTCGAACGTGCTCGAGACCATCGGGCACATGGCGCTGATCCGCTCGTCGGCGGAGGCGTGCACGAAGCGCTCCAGCGCCTCGAAGGCGTCGCCGCCCTCCGCGAGGGCCTGCTCGGCCGCCCGCGCCGTGCGGTCCAGCACCGAACAGACGACCTCGCGGACGAGGGCGTCGCGGTCCGGGAAGTTGCGGTACACCGTGGCGTTGCCGACACCGGCCCGGCGGGCGATCTCGTCGAGCGCCACGTCGGGGCCGTGCTCGACGAACATCTCCCGGGCGGCGGCGACGATCCGCTCCCGGTTGCGCAGGGCGTCGGCGCGGGGCCGGGGTGCCTTGCGCGCCGCGGGGCGCGGAGAAGTCACGGTCTGCACGACGCACTCCTCGGTCGACTGGCTGGCGGCGATCCGGGGAAGAAGTCCCCGTTTCGCTCGGACACAGGTCTAAACGGGGAAACGATCCCCGGTTATTTCCCGACCTCGCGGGCATTTCATGTGACCTGAGTCACATATCTACTGGCGGGAAACCCACGAACGGCCCCTCCAGCGCGCGCCCGTGACCCCGTCCACACAGGGTGATCGCAAGGGTGCAGCCGGAAGCCGGCGGCTGCCGTGGAGCGAAAGGTCCATGCATGCAGCCGCCGCCTATCGCCCGACGGATACGCCCGCGCCGCGTGGCCGCCTTCGCGTCCGTGACCGTGCTGACCCTCGCGCTCAGCACCTCGGGCGGATCCGGGCACCTCGCGGCGAGCCCCACCGAGCCCGGGGCGGGCCCGATCGCCCTGGCCCGCACCGCCGGCCTCGGCCCCTGCCTGATCAACGGCGGCCTCGACGTCCAGATGACGGAAGGCGTCCCCACCCCGGGCGGCTACTCCCGCTCCACCGGCACCGTCCGCGCGCTGACCCTGATGATCGACTTCCCCGACGCGCCCGGGGAGGGCGACGCGCTCGACCGCTACCACGAGTTCTTCCCGCAGACCCAGCAATGGTTCCGCACCGCCTCGTACGGCCGCCTCGACTACCGCCCCGACGCCCCGATCCAGCACTGGCTGCGGATGCCCAAGTCGTTCGCGGCGTACGGCATAGAGCGCGGCGCCCCCTTCGACCCCGGCTACCGCCAGCTGGTCCAGGACATGGTCGCCGCCGCCGACCCGGACGTGGACTTCCGCTCGTACGACCTGCTGAACGTGCTGGTGACCCCCAACGCGGGCCCGTCCGCCCTGGACACCGTCCTGTCCGTGACCTTCGCCGGCAACACCGAGGCACCGGTCGCCGACGGCATCCCCGTCGCCAACGCGTCCTTCGTCTACTCCCGCCAGGACGACGGCTCCGGCACCTACGACAAGACCGGCTACCGCGTGCTCCCCCACGAGAACGGCCACGTCTTCGGCCTGCCCGACCTCTACACCCAGGAGGGCGGGGGCGCCGTCGGCCACTGGGACATCATGAGCGAGGACTGGGGCGCCAACAACGACCTGCTCGGCTGGCACAAGTGGAAACTGGGCTGGCTGGACGCGAGCCAGGTGAGCTGTGCGGCGGCCCGGCGCAGCACGGAGTACACACTGACGCCGCTGTACCGCACCGGCGGCCACAAGCTCGTCTTCGTGCCGATCACCGCCCGCAGCGGATACGCCCTCGAGCTGCGCGCCCGGGGCGGCAACGACGAGGCCGTGTGCCATCCCGGTGTCCTCATCTACCGGGTCGACGCGAACGTCGACACCGGGCGCGGCCCCATCACCGTCTTCGACGCCCACGGCGGCAGCGGCGGCTGCACCCGCAGCCCCAACGTCCAGGCGGAGCTCTCCGACGCCCCGTTCTCGCCCGGCGAGACCTTCAAGGACCCGCGCCGGGGAATCACCATAGAGGTGACGGGCGCGGACCTGGCCGGCGACTACAAGGTGCGGGTCACGCGGGGATAGGCGGGCGGGGAGCGACGGCGCGGAGGCGCGCGGGGGAGCGACGGGGAGCGACGGGCATCGGCGGCTTTGCGCCCCTGTCCCGCACGACCCTCCCCCGCCTGGCGACCCCTCACCTGAGGTCCCTGGCGGACCGCCTGGACGAACCGGTGTCCCCCGCGGTCCTGACGCACCCGGGCCCGGACTCGGAGATCCAGTACACGGCCACGGCCACGGCCACGGCGTCCCGCGTCCTGACGGCCGACATCACGGTGGGCACCCGCCTGCCCGCCGCCGCCACGTCCCTGGCCCGCGTCCTCCTGCCCGACGCCTTCCCGGACGTCCGCGCCCGGGGCCACGCCCTGGTGGACCAGGAACTCGAATCCGGCCTCCGCTCGATCGCGGTCCCGGTCCGCGACCGCGCGGGCCGGGTGACCGCCGCGGTCGACGTGGCCACCCATGCGGCCCGCCGCACCCCGGAGGACTGCGTCAAGACGGTCCTCCCCGAACTGACCACCACGACCACCCACATCCAGACCGACCTGCACACGGCATCCCGCTTCACCGCCGTCCCGGTGTCCTGACCCCCACACCCCCACCCACCGGATCCGGTACGCTGACGCCTGTGGCCCACACGGCCATGATCCGCCTTCGTAGCTCAGGGGATAGAGCACCGCTCTCCTAAAGCGGGTGTCGCAGGTTCGAATCCTGCCGGGGGCACCATGCCTGACCAGGCACGATGCATGAGAAAGGCCCCTCGGATTCGTCTCCGAGGGGCCTTTTGGCCTTGCATGGGAACGAACATGGGAACGCGCCTCAAGCGGCATCCTGCGTGGGAACGTGGGCGGCTCCACCGGTTTTGTCCCCATCTCGCACGGCCGCCGCTGGCACGCCCCCCATCCACATCGGCGCCCTTGAGCCCGACAAGAGCCCCACGGGTGCCCTCTACAACGGCCTAGCCGACGCCTTAGCGATCTTTGATGCTGTTGGTGCTCGCTGTGCGTCAGACAGTCCGGGAGCGTCGTCGGTGTGGGGGTCAGACGAGCCGACGAACTTTGGGAGGCCGGTCGGTGCCTTTCCCGAAGAAGGGGCTGTTCCCTAGCGCGCAGCCAGTTCGGAGCCTCGCTGTTCTATCTCGGCGTGTCCCTCGCCGAGGCAGGCACGGGCGCTGTTTGAATCGTCATATGACTAAGGGTGACGACGCAGCCCTGTTCGGCAACCGATTCTTGACCGTGCCCGCTCCCTCGGAGACCTTCCCCGAGGAAGGCATGGCTGCGACGGACGCAATGAGGCTGCTGGATGTGGACCTCGCCATGGAGGGTGACCCGCAGCGTAACCTCGCCACATTTGTCACCACTTGGATGGAGCCGGAGGCGCAACGGATCATCGCCGAGAATCTCCACCGCAATTTCATCGACCATGCGGAGTACCCGATTTCCGCCGAGATCGAGCAGCGTTGCGTGCGCATGCTCGCCGACCTCTTCAACGCGCCGGGCAAGACAACCGGATGTCGGACCCAGGGCTCGTCCGAGGCGATCATGCTCGGGGCGCTATCGCTGAAGTGGAAGTGGCGGGAGCGCCGCCAGGCGGCCAATCTGTCGCTCGACCGACCTAACTTGATCTTCGGCGGGGACGTCCACGTCGTGTGGGAGAAGTTCTGCCGCTACTTCGACGTCGAGCCGCGGATCGTGCCGCTTGCCGAGGGCAAGTACACGATCGGCCCGGAGGACGTGGAGCCTCACCTCGACGGGAACACGATCGGCGTCGTCGCCGTCCTCGGCACCACGTTCACCGGCCACAAGGACGACGTAGTCGGGATCGACAAGCTCCTGCGGGACGTCCGCAAGGAGCGGGACCTCGACATCCCGATCCACGTTGACGGAGCCAGTGGCGCATTCGTGTGGCCCTTCCTCTACCCGGACTCGAAATGGGACTTCCGGCTCGAGCAGGTCCGTTCGATCAACGTCTCGGGACACAAGTACGGCCTGGTCTACCCCGGCATCGGCTGGCTGGTCTTCCGCGAGGAGTCCGACCTGCCCATGGACCTCGTGTTCCACGAGAACTACTTGGGCAAGACCGACGCGACGTTCACGCTGAACTTCTCTACCGGCGCGTCGATGGTGCTCGCGCAGTACTACAACTTCGTCCGGCTCGGTCGCCAGGGCTACACCTACGTCATGAAGATGTTGCAGGAGAACGCCCACGCGTTGGCGGACAACCTGCGCAGCAGCGGCCGCTTCGAAGTGATCGGGAGCGACCTCGAGCAGCTGCCTCTGGTGGCCTTCCGACTCGCCGGCAAGCACGCCTACGACGAGTCCGACGTCGCCTGGCAACTCTCGGCCGAGCGCGGCTGGATGGTGCCGGCGTACACGCTCCCGCCCAACGCGGAGCGGGTGAAGATCATGCGTGCCCTGGTCAAGGAGACCCTGAGTCGCGAGCAGATCGACCGCCTGAGCCAGGACATTGAGGACGCGTGTCGCACGTTGGACGACAAGGGTGCTACCCATGAGACCGAGCGGGCCCAGGTCAAGCGCGGCACCGGCTACTGACGCACCTCTGGCCCCCGGCTTGCACACACCTGCTGGCTTTGAGGGCGTCTCCACCGCGAACCCTGCCCCGGGTAGATCTGCTGCGTCAGGAGGTGAGGATGCCGATGCCGTCTCCGAGCAGTTTCAGGCCGAGGACGAAGAACAGGACCGCCATCACGGCGACATTGTTCCGGGCTGCCCAGTCCTTCCAGTTGCCGAGCATGGTCTGGGCTCGCCCTCCACCGAGCAGGAAGACTGCCAGCGGGGCCAGCAGGCCGAGGGTGGCGACCAGGACGAAGATCGCCAGCGAGGCGATCTGCTCCCCGACCGGCAGTCCGGCTGAGCCGATGGAGGCGGCCGCGGCGATGGTCAGCGGGGCGTTCTTGGCGTTGAGCGCGGCCAGGGCCAGTCCGAGCCCGAAGACCTTGATCGGCGTGAAATGGTCGATCGCGCCCATCCACTTCGGCAGCTGAGCCTGCGAGGGATCCTTTGGGCGCCGGTGCCATTGCCGGGCACCGAAGAAGACCAGGAGCAGGCCCAGGGCGAGCTTGAGGGCTCCCACCCAGGTGGCCGGCTGGTTGTCTGTGGAGGCACCTGCGGGGGAAGCGATCGCCAGCATCACCGCACCCAGTGCCGAGAGTCCCAGGATCCAGCCGACGGTGAAGAGGACTCCGTTGAGACGTCCCCGAGGCGTGGCAAGTATGAGGATGATGGCAATGATCGGAAGCGGGCTGACCGCGACGGCAGCCGCGAAACCCAGCACGTCACCGAGAACTGCGCCCATGACTGCCTCCGTATGGGGTCAGGGTGGCGATCAAGGTGAGCAGAGCTCGGCGCGAGATGGTGCTCCGACCGCCTCGGCGGCGCAACGGGCTGGTGTCTGATCGGCTGCGCCACCGTCTTCACGACTGTGTGGCAGTGGCTGCCCGAGAATGGTGACGACGACGTGCTCGGTACGTCTCACCGGTTCCATCTTCCTGCGCCTGGCCGGACCTGTCCTCAGGAGTTTTTTGGGACGGGAGGGGGGCAGGCTGGACCGCGCACGCCGGGGTCTTCGCCGGGATGCGAGGCAGTGCGTCCGCGGTGAGGATGGGCATGTGAGGGCGATGGCGCCTCATGTTGGGTGCTTGGCGACCCTCGCGCCGATCCGTGGCAGGAGAGTTTCACGATGACTGCGACGACAGGTGCAGCCCAGTCAGCGCGCCCCGAGCGGCCAGGCAGGTCGGACGGGGTCTGCAGCGAGTTCACCGTCTTCACCAAGATCAAGCCGGGTCATGCGGACGCGCTGCGTGCGGATCTCGCCAGGCTCGCCGATGCGGCGGACAACGAGAGGGTCCACGCGGCGGTACGTCAGATCGGCACCCTGCACGATGCACGACACGTGATCTTCGACGACGACACCCGGTTCATGTTCGCCAGTGTCTTCGACGGCTCCTGGGACACCTACATCGACGACTTCGCCAAGACGGTGGTCGGGGAACGCTTCGACCAGGTCTTCTCGCACAGTGAAGGGTTCCCCGGCGTCAAGGATCCAGGAGTGAAGGACTGGTTCATCGCCCACCAGGCGCCCGCAGGGGTGTTCGTCAGCGCCTATCCCGATCTGACCGTTCAGCAGATCTACAAGGACCAGCGCGTGGACGACGCGTTCCAGGAGGTGCTGGACACTGCCGAGTTCCGCGCGGCGCTGGACAATCCGGCCAACGCGGAGTTGGTGGCCACACCCGCCTTCCAGAAACTGCTGGAGGAAGCCTCGGCCTAGGGTCCGAACACAACGCTCAGAGCCGACCCGCCACCCGATTGTGCGTCTGCGCGGCCAGGATGATGGCGGTGATCGGGAGCAGGCTGCCCGCGAGGCGTCACCGAGAGCTGCGCCCATGGTTGCCTCCGCGGGGTCGGTGGGGGAGTGAGGCTTGGTGCGGGAGGGCGTCCCGGCGCCGCCGGCGGCGCGCGGGTTCGAGGTGGATCGGCTGCTCCACTGTCTTCACGGCCGTGCGGAAGTGGCTGCCCGGGAATGGTGGGGACGACATGCTCGGCACGTCCCACCGGTCCATTTTCCTGCGGCAGGCCGGGTCTGTCCCTGAGGGCTTCTCGGGACAGGAGGGGTCAGGGTGGACCCCGCGGTCCAGAGCTTTCCGGGAATCCGCCCCAGGCAACCACACTGCCCAGTGCCCGGGATGCGAGGCAGCGCATCCGTGGCGAGGATTGATGTGTGAGGGCGATGGCGCCTCCTTTCGGGCGCTTGGCGGCCTTTGCACCGATCCGTAGAGGGGAAGAATCCAACGATGACTGCGACGCCAGGTGCAGCCCAGCCGGCGCACCCCGAGCGGCCAGGCAGGTCGGAAGGGGTCGCAAGCGAGTTCACCGTCTTCACCAAGATCAAGCCGGGGCATACGGAAGCGCTGCGTGAATTGCTGGCCGATATCGAAGGAAAGTCGGCCGGCGAGGGGAACCGTGGGGCGATACGACAGATCGGCACCCTGCACGACGCACGGCACGTGATCTTCGACAACGGAACCCGGTTCATGTTCGCCAGCGTGTTCGACGGTTCCTGGGACACTTACATCGACGATTTCGCCAAGACGGAAGTCGGGCAGATCTTTGGAATGATCTTCTCGCACATCGAGGGGTTCCCAGGTGTCAGCGACCCAGGAGCGAAGGACTGGTTCGTTGCTCACCAAGAGCCTGCGGGGGCTTTCTTCAGCGCCTATCCCGATCTGACGGTTCAGCAGATCTGGAAGGACCAGGAAGTGGACGAGGCGTTCGAAGAGGTGCTTGACACCCCTGAGTTCCGGGCGGCGTTGGAGAATCCGGCCAACGCGGAGTTGGTGGCCACACCCGCCTTCCAGAGGCTGCTGGAGTTGGCCGCAAGCTAGGCACGTCGCGAGCGACACGTCAAGCATTCATGGCCGGTCCGACGCTGACGGACCCCGTCGGCGGGTGCGGCCGGTCCCTGTTGGGCTGCCCAGGCTGAGACCGATACGGAGCACAAACCATCATGGACACGACGGCAAGCGGCAGCGCGGGCCCCGTACGCGTCGAGATCGATGACGTCCAGAGCGGGGCACTGCGCCCACGGCCCGTTCCTTACCACGGGAAGTACGTCTTCCTGCGCGTCGATGACCGGCACGCTGGGCGCGCCCTGCTGCGGCGGCTACTCCCGTTGACCTCGGGTGGCCTGCCGAGCGCGGACCGTAGTCAGGATGCCTGGGTGGCTGTGGCGTTCACCTTTCAGGGGCTGAGGGCCCTGGGGGTGCCGCAGGAATCGCTGGACAGCTTTCCGCAGGCGTTCCGTGAGGGCATGGCCGCTCGGGCGGAGCTGATCGGCGACGTGGACGAGAGTGCCCCGGCCCATTGGGAGGCACCGTTCGGAACCGGCGACGTCCACATCGCGCTGAGTGCCCTCTCCCCCGATATGGCACAGCTGGACAAGGAGCTGGAGCGGGCCCGTGTCGCCTACGAGGACACGCCCGGTGTCGAAGTGATCTGGCAGCAGGACGTCCACCAGCTCCCGACCGGGCGTACCACCTTCGGATTCCGTGACGGCATCAGCCATCCGAACATCGAGGGTGTTGGCCTGCCCGGCTCCAACCCGCAGGAGACCCCCATCAAGGCCGGCGAGTTCATCCTCGGCTACCCCGACGAAACCGGCAGCCTGCCCCCCATGCCCAAGCCTGATGTGCTGGGACGCAACGGCACCTACGCCGCCGTTCGCAAGGCCCACACCAACGTGGCGGCCTGGCGCCGGTTCCTCCGTGCGAACAGCTCCAGCGCCGAGGAGGAGGCACTCCTGGCGGCGAAGATGGTCGGCCGCTGGCCCAGCGGGGCGCCATTGACGCTGACGCCGGAGCACGATGATCCGGAGCTGGCGGCCGATCCGCACCGCGTCAACAACTTCCTGTACCGGGAGAACGACGACCGAGGGTTCCGGTGCCCCGCCGGTGCGCACATCCGGCGCGCCAACCCCCGGGATTCGACCATCATCGGCGACGCGCGGATGCACCGCCTCATCCGCCGCGGCACCACCTACGGCCCGCCGCTTCCGGAGGGCGTGCTGGAGGACGACGGCGCCGACCGCGGCCTGGTCGGAGTCTTCCTCGGAGCCCACCTGGAACGGCAGTTTGAGTTCATCAAGGCCGAATGGGTCAACGACGGCAACTTCATCGGCTACCCCGGCGAGAAGGACCCGGTAGCCGGGCACCACGGCGGAACCGGCAGCCTCACCATCCCGGAGAAGCCGGTCCGACGTCGCCTGCAGCACCTGCCCAGCTTCGTAGTCATTCGAGGCGGCGAGTACTGCTTCGTGCCGGGTCTGCGCGCCTTGCGCTGGCTCGCCGAACTGGAGGGCTGAAGGCAGTCCCGAGCCGCTGAGGTGTGATCACGGTCTCCAGGAGGAGAGGTCGAAGTCATGGCAGCACAGTTCGTCCGCTACACACCTGACGTCGAAGACGACGACCCGGACTTCGACCGCAACGTGCAGACGGTGATCGAGAAGACCGAGAACTACATCGCCGAGTCGGTCGAGGCCGGCGGCACCGGGCGGGCCCTGCGCGACGCCCATGCCAAGGGCTACGGGCTGGTCCGGGGGGAAGTGGAGATCCTGGACGGGCTTCCCCCCGAGTACGCCCAAGGCATCTACGCCACCCCGGGAACCCACGACGCGCTCATCCGCTTCTCCAACGGCTCGCCCCACGCCGGAGCCGACGCGCGACTGGGCGCCGCCACCGGACTGGCGCTGAAGATGTTCGACATCCCCGGCCCCACCCTGCTGGAGGACGAACCGGACACGGGCACATTCGACTACGCCAACATCAACGGACCGATCTTCTTCTGCAACACAGTCGAGCACTACCTGTTCATCCAGGAACTGTTCCTGGACGCGCCGGCCTACTTCTCCCAGGGCCGACCCGGCGTACATCGTTTCTTCACCGAGTTCCTGACCGGAAAGGGAACGCTGGACCAGGACAACTGGGCGTGGGACGAGTTCCTGGCCTTCCTGCGCCTGTCGAAGACCCCTCCCGCAAACATACTGCTGTCGAGCTACTGGACCATGGGCGCGGTCCGACACGGGGACTACATCGCCAAGGTGCGCATCACCCCCGACCCGTCCGCCGCCGCCGCGGTAATCCGGCGCGACATCGACCCGACCTCGGCGGCGGAGGTCTTCCGACCGGCGTTGGCGGCAGAGTTGCAGGAGCGGCCCTACGCCTTCGACATCCAGGTGCAGCTCTGCACCGACCTGGAGCGCATGCCGGTGGAGGACACCACCGTGGAGTGGCCCGAGCAGCTCTCGCCATCCTTCACCGTGGCCAAGCTGCGGCTGCCGCAGCAGGACATCTCCGCGCCGGAGAATCTGGAGAAGATGGACGCACTGTCCTTCACGCCCTGGCGGGTCACCGCCGAGCACGCGCCCCTGGGCAACATCATGCGGGCCCGCAAGGAGGTCTACCGGCGATCCTCCATCGAGCGCCACAAGCTCAACCAACAGCCGCGCACAGAGCCCCGAAGCGCCGACGAAGTACTTGGCCCGGCCCAATGAGGCCGCCTGATGTAACGGCAAGCGACCCCGACTTTCGCCGTTCGGAACGAGGCGCCCCAGAGGATCACCCGGAACGACTTCGAGGGCTGGGCTGACCGCGCTGGCACCGTCTCCGTCATGATCTCGGCCGACCACCGCTCCGACATGGGCCACTAATGCGTCTTGGCGTCCCAGGGCTGAGCCAGAGCCGCTAGCCTCTGCTCAGCGGCCTCTACAAGGGCCGCGTAGACGGCCGAGGGCCTCGATCCCTGATGGGGGCGGGGCCTTTGTCGCCCCCAAACGGTCTGCGGTGCTCACCGCTTCGGTGACCCCCGCTGGCCTCAGCCGACTCCCCCGCCCTCGTTCCGACGGCCTCGTGGGGACCCTCATGGGAACGTCATGGGAACGGAAGGCCGAGTAAAGACAGGGAAGGACCAGGCGGTGCCGGAGTCCCCCACCTCACTGACCAGCAAGAACGGTGAAGCCCGGGGAAGATCGCCACAGAGGGGGATAGAAATAGGCCCTCTCCTAAAGCGGGTGTCGCAGGTTCGAATCCTGCCGGGGGCACAAGGGAAAAGGCCCCGGACCGATCATGGTCCGGGGCCTTTGACATCCACTTCTGACATCAACGAGCACGGTCACTGACGACCGGGACGCTTCCTGAGCAGCCGATCCATGTGGCTCATGGCCTCGCGCTGGGTGTCCTGCACGACGTGCGTGTACGCGTCCATGGTGATGCTGATCTGCGAGTGCCCAAGGATCTCCATCACGACGCGAGGCGCAACTCCGGCCGCCGTGAGCAAGGTGACGGTGCCGTGCCGAGCGTCATGCAGCCGGATCACACGAAGGCCGGCGGACTCAGCAACTCGGGTGAAGGAGCGATAGACGTTCCGCGGCTCGACCTGGCGCCCGGTGCGGGTCGTGAAGACGTACCCCGACTCGTGCCACCGCTCCCCCGCCTTGATCTGTGCCGCCGACTGCCGCATCCGGTGCCAGCGCAACGGGGCGATGCACAGCCCGGGCAACGGGACGACGCGCCGCCGACGGCTCTTGGGATCGTCGTCGTAGAGGACGCCTCGACGGCGCTGAGTCTGCTGGCGGACGTAGAGGACCCGGTTATCGAGGTCGAGATCCGACCATCGGAGGCCGATGATCTCGCCGCGCCGGAGCCCCATGGCGATGGCGGGCACGAAGGCCGCGTAGAGCGGGTCTCGGCGAGAGGCCGCGAGGAAGTCCGGCGTTTCGTCCGGCGTCCAGGGCTTCAACTCCCTGTTGTCCGTGCGTGGCGGCTAGACGAGCTTGGCGACGTTGCGTGCGATCAGCTCCTCGCGGCAGGCCGAGGACAGAGCGGAACGCAGCACACGGTGGGACTCTTTGGCCGTTGCCGCGGTGGTCTCCTTCTCCATCCGAATGAGGAGGCGACGGACGTCCGCGACGCCGAAGGATCCGAGTTGTTGGGAGCAAGGCAGGCAAGCCGCAGCCGGGCGGTGAGCCCAAGTCATTCACGCTCCTCGAGAAGCCAACATCGACAACCGTCAGCGAGTGAGGCGCAGGTTGCAGCGCTGATCGACTGTACGGCCACACGTCGGAGGTCCGGCTACGGCCGACATCGGTTTCTGACACCAACAGGCACGGACATGAGCGGTCGGCGCTGGACCTCCGTGGGCGACTGAGCGAGACGCGGGGGCGGTTGGTCGACGCTGACAGGACGCTGTGATTGACCTGATAAAGATTGAGGTTACAGATTCAAATCCTGTGCCCAGCGCGGTGTGCCTTCCGGGACCTGTGAACGGCGCCCCGCTGGCCCGCATCGGTACGCCACCGACCGCGTAAGCCACCGTCGGCCCAGGTCACGATAACTGTAGGGATCTAGCCACGTGGCTAGATCACACTCATTATGAGCGGCATGCGGAATGATCAGGCGCGAGCAAATCGGCAGGCCACAGCCGTCCAGGTAGGGCCTCGGCATGCCTTTCTGCGCCGGGGTGCTTTAACGCGACGCTCTACGTTGCCGGACTGATCATGGATGGGGACCGCTACGTCCCCATGCTTGAGTCCGCCGCTGCGCTGCTGGTCGCAAGCCGGACCGCCGGAGCCGTGCACCTTCTCCGGATCAGCAAGGGAGCCCGGTAGCGGCCATAGGCCCCTGAGCGGTACAGCAGCGGACAGGAGGGCCCCGCGCCCGTGGCACACATCTCGTACGCGTACGGCACGCATGCGGTGCGCGCGCAGACAGCGGGGGTCCGTCGCGGATGCAGGGGCCCGAGACGAGGTAGCCGGAGCGCGCCGCAACTATCCCGCGACCAGCGGAGCGGAGTGGAGGTCGCGTACCAACTGCGGGGTGAGCAGTTCTCCGGCGCGGTCGGCGAGGATAGCCATCTCATAGCCGACCAGGCCGACGTCACACCCCTCGGCGGCGAGGACACCGAGGCAGCTGCCGTCGCGGATGCGACCCACCATGAGGAAACCCCCGAGCATTTCGATCATGACGAGTTTCATGCCGCGGAAGCCGTGTGCGGTGGACGCGTTCTGGGCGAGGCTGGTGATGCCGGAGACGATGGCGGCGAGGTGGTCCGCGCGATCTCGGCCGAGGCTGTCCGAGGCAGCCATGAGCAGGCCGTCGGTGGAGACGGCGACGGCATCGGTGACGCCGTCGGCGGTGCGTACGAACTCCGAAATGAGCCAGCCGAAATTCTGGATGGCGGTGGTCACTATGACGCTCCTTGTGTGCTTCGGGCCTCGGCACGGGCGACACCTGCTCGGAAGCCGTTGAGCAGGGAGGAGACAGCGGGCCTGGCGGGCGGGGGTGAGACGGAGGGGGCCTCCACGGGGGCGAGCAGGCGTCCGGGGAGGGCAAGGAGTGCGGACAGGCCGCCACCGGTGGTGTCGAAGAGGTGGACTTGGGCACCTTCACCGAGGCGGTGGGCGAGTCGGCCGACGACGAGGTGGCCGAGGAGCCGAGTGGGCGCGTCGAGGAAGGCTTCCTCGTCGGCGTCGGAGAGGCGGGCGTTGGCACGTTCCTTGTCGGCTTCGGACATGCCGATGCCGTGGTCGACGACGGCGAAGCAGTACGTGTTGTCCTCGGTGTCGTACCAGCCGTGAACCTCGACCGGTTCGGTCGGTGGCGAGAAAGTCAGCCCGTTCTCGATGAGTTCGGCAAGGAGGTGGGCGACATCGGCGACTGCGTGCCCGCGCACCCGCACTGGCTCCACGGTGGCGATCAGGACCCGTCGGTACTGCTCCACCTCGGCAACGGCGGACTGGACGACTTCCAGGCCGTCGGCGGGTGCTGCCGTGGGCTGCGGCGAATTCTGCCCGACCAGGACCAGAAGGCTTTCG
The DNA here is from genome assembly GCF_042741275.1 of Streptomyces sp. NPDC058964. NCBI lineage: Bacteria > Bacillati > Actinomycetota > Actinomycetes > Kitasatosporales > Streptomycetaceae > Streptomyces > Streptomyces sp. NPDC058964. Next base: position 21,248 of record NZ_JBHYKH010000030.1, on the reverse strand, counting down.
GCGTTGCGCCGCATACGGGTGGCGAGGTGGTCGAGCTCGAAGAGCTCGGCGAGGGCGTCCGGGTCGAGTTCCTGCCGTTCCAGGCGGGTGATGAGGCTGAGCTGGCGACGCACGAGGTTCTGGTTGCGGCGGCCGAGATTGGCCAGCGATTCGGTGGTGTTACGGCGCAGGCCGGCCTGCTGGGCAGCCAGACGGAGGGCGGTGTGTTCCACCTGGTGCAGGGACGCTGCGACCTCGGCGATCTCCGCCGCGCCGCCCAGCAGGCGTGAATCGAGGTTGTCCGGCGCGTCCGCCAGCGGGAGGATCTCAGCATGGTCCTGCAGGGACTGCTGGATACGGGCGACAGTCGCGGGCAGCCGGTGCCGCGCCACGTCGTGGGCGGCTTCGGCGAGCGCGCCCAGCGGGCGTGTGAGGGAACGGGAGGCAAGAGCGGCGAGGCCCGCTACGAAGGCGGCCATGAGCGCTCCCGCGACGAGATAGGCGGCGAGGCCGATCTCGGCGTCGTGGCTGAGCTGGTCGGCCCGGTCCCTCGCGTCGTCACCGACCGACTGCTGGACGGCGTACAGATCGTCGACGAGTACGGTCATCGCATCCCACCAGGCACCGGCGTCGGCGTGCAGCGCGGAGCCATCGGCGGCGCCTTCCGCCCGGCTCTCGTAGACGGTGGCGCGTTCGGCGTCCTCGGTGCCGAAGGCGTTCTTCAGAGCCGCGCGCTGGGGTGCGGTGGCGATCTGCCGGAAACGGGCGAGGGCGGCGACGCGCGTAGCACGCACCTCGGTGAACGTGAGGTACTCGCGGCCGTGAAAGCCGCCGTTTGCGAACACGCCATTGAGGAGGCCACGTTCGAGAGCGACTGACTCCTTGGCCGCGGCCAGTTCCCGCAACGCCGAGATTCCGTCTCCCAGTTGACGGTCGGTGCCGTTCGTGGTCCCCACCACCGGGTCGACTGCGTTGAGGGCTTCGACGGCGGTGGTGTAGAAGTTCAGCGTCGCGGCCCGGTCTGCGGTGCCCGTGTCGGCGCTGCCCCTGTCGGTGGCGGCCCGGAAGTCGCCAAGGCGCTGCAAGTGCCGTTGAATGACATCCTCGACGGCGCTTTCGTGGCGCATTCCGCGCAATGCCGTGTCAACGCGCTTGCGAGTAGCGACGAGCGGTGGGCGGAACCCCTCCTCACCTCCCAACAGACCGTTGGTCAGGCCGCGTTCGCGTTGCAGCTGGTGCACCAGGGCCTGGATTCGCAGGCTCAGGCCAACCTCGGAACGGGTCGTCCGGGCGTCACCGAGGGCCACGGCGCGGCCGTGCACGGCGAGACCGGCCACCGCCAGCAGCAGGCAGATCGGGACCGTGATGACCACCGCCACACGGCCCCTGATGCTGCGCCAACCAGGCATCGGCCTACGGCCAGGAGGCGTTTGGCCACCGCGGCGGCGCCCCGACCTGCCCTTGCCTAAAACGCTCTTGCCGATTGCGTCAAACCTGTCTAGCGCCAGCCGTCCTGGCGTCCACACCCTCATAGTCACGAAGCTAGTCCGACCGCCGTAGCGGCCGGTTTCCGACCTGTTAGGCCGCGTGAGAAATTCAGTTGCACCGCCCTCACACCGCGGGCCAAGAAACTGTGACCGCGGATGACAAGACAGGTGACGCCAGGCACCGGCCGCAGCCCAGCACACCAGGGGCCGTGGTCGACGTACGGCATGGTCGAGCGCAAGGAGAAGGAACCCAAGGCAATGAACCGCAAGATACGCAAGAAGCGCTGGGTCAGGCTGACATCCACGCGTGACATCAACGGCGCCGGACGCCGGCGCACTTGCATGCCCGGGCACGGAGTACGCCACCGCAGGACACTGCTGCCGGAGCGAGCACTGATCGAGCTCCCAAAGCGGGTGTGGCAGGTTCGAATCCTGCCGGGGGCACCAGTTCAGAGGGGCCTCACCTACCAGTTTTGGCAGGTGAGACCCCTCTGACATCTACAACTGACATCAACGAGTGCGGTCACTGACGACCGGGGCGTCTCCTGAGCAGGCGGTACATCACGGCGGCGCTGCATCTGCTGGCGGACGTACAGGACACGGTTGTCGAGGTCGAGGTCGGAGCAGCGGAGACCGACGACCGCAATCCGTGTACGCGATCTTCCAAACTGGTGCTGGGGCCTCACGCGGGGATCCAGTGCGGCCACGCTGGTGGGATGTTGCTCGGAGGGCAGAGGCCGGAAGTGCCTGGATACCCGTCCAGAGTCCCTCTCGTCGCAAAGAACCACCACGCCAGCAAGGTCGACGCGCCAAGAGCGAAGAGCGGCGGCACACAGATTTGCAGCACGCGCGGAACACGAAGCACCACAAGCCGGCCAACGGCTGCTGCCACGAGTCCACAGAGACCGCCGCCCACGACGATGACCGGGAGCAGGATCGTCAACTCGAACCGTCCGCCGGCCTCATACCCGGCATCGCAATACCAACGTGCCCAGCAAGCCAGGTTCCAGGAGACGAAGCCCGAAGCAGCCCCGAAGAGGGCGGACCCGGCCCAGAGTATCCACGCGTATGACCTCGGCCTTTCTGATTTCACGGGGTTAGGACGCCTGAACCCAAATCACGGTTGCACGAGGGTGCCTGAGGCCGCGCCAAGTGCAATCAGTCTGAGACGTCCGCCTCAGTTTCCGTCTCAGTTTCCGTCTCATTCAGCGCCGTTCACGGCGGTTCAGATGAGACCGAAGCTGAGAGCCGCTCCCATGGCTGACCGCCCGTGAACGGTGATGAACGGCCCTGTTCGAGACCCCTGATCCCAGCAACAGACTTGGCAAGCGTGTCCCTCGTGTGCCCGTTGAGCCGAGCGTTGACGGGGAGCAGAGGGGAACCTGGGGCGTGGCCCCGACAAGCCACCAAGTTCCCAGCTCAGCCGCAGTCCGCGTACGGGATCTTCCAAACGGGGGCTCCAGTAGTCTCTGCGAAGGTCGTACGAGACTCATGGGGATGGTGGGGGCTTTGACAGGGTTGAGGCGTGGCAGAAGGGCGTTGTACGAGCTCGGAGCCGGCCTGGCCGCCCTCTCGATGGCGGCTGGCTGCTCGTCGAACGGTGACGGCTCGGGCGGCAAGCCCAACGGTATCGAGGGGCAGCCGGTGGACCGCATCTTCGCCCGCGTGGACAAGGCGCTGGATGCGGCGTCGGTGCACACCGTGCAGCGGGTGGGCGGCCGCCGGGTCAGCGACGTCCATGCGCTGCACGGCGGCGACAACTGCACGGGCCGGCTCACCGACGACCAGGGCTTCGCCTGGCACTTCACCACCCTCGGCGGACGGATCTGGATCACCCCTCAGCGGCGCAGCGCGAAGCTGGCTGACCGCACGGGCGCCCCGGTGGAGCCGGGCCGGTACCTGCCGGTCGAGACCAACTCGCCGGGATTCGCCGGAACGCTGGCACAGCGCACCAGCGCAGCCTGCCATGTGCGCTTCTCCGTGGTGAAGCAGCAGCACTTCATGGTCACGAAGGGGGCCGAGACCCGCGTGAACGGGCGGCCGGTCCTGGCGATGAAGGTTGAGCAGGGCGGCGTGGAGAGCATCGCATACCTCGCCACCACTGGTGAGCCGGTGCCGCTGCGGGTCGTGGGCCGTGACGGGAAGCACCGCTTCATTACGACATGGGAGGACTACGGCGTCAGCCCGAGGATCGCCAAACCTCCGAAGCCGGAGATCCTTCCCCCCTTGTCCTGAGCCCGACTGTCGATCCGCCGGCAGCAGAGCTTTGCCAGGATGCGGCCGTGACCGAACCCTTCGTCAACGTGAACCTTGCAGGAGACTGGATGGTGGCTCTCACGGGCCATTCCCTCCGGACCAATTCGGGCAGTATCGTGCCGACGGCGCGACCGCGACCTCTACGGGAACGGAACGACCGGAGGCGGCGAATTGGGTACGGACAGTCCGGTCAAGGACCCGAGGATCTTCATCTCCTACCGTCGTATCGATACGAAGACGAGGGTGACGTCGCTGGCTCGTGACCTGTCGCTGAAGTTCGGCCCGAACGCCATCTTCGTGGACACCGACAAGATCCGTGCGGGCAACAAGTGGCGAGAGGAGATCGAGTCTGCCCTCGACGCGGCCGACGTCCTGCTCGTGGCCATCGGAGACAAGTGGCTCAGCGCGACCGATCTCTACTACCGGCGCCGAATCGACAACGAGGACGACTGGGTGCGCCGGGAGATCTCCTCGGCGCTGGCGTCCAAGAAGGCGATCATCCCCATCCGCTTCGACGGCCAGGCGAGCCTCGAACGAGAGGCCCTGCCGGAGGAGTTGTGGCGGCTGGCCGACCTCCAGTCGATAGAGCTGCGAGAAAGCGACTGGCACGAGGATTTCGACAAGATCATCCGACGGCTGGGAGATTTCGGTTTCACCAGTTCGGCCCAGATCGTTCCGTATCCGAATCCAGTGATCAAGGAACCGGTGGCCTCCGAGGTGGAGATCAAGGAATTCCTGCGGCGCTATCCGGAGTGGAATGTACAGTATCGCCCCCACCCCACCGATCCCGGTGCCCAACGCAGAGGTATCGGTACCACCCTGACCTTCCGTAACTTCCGCGACGCGATCCATTTCATGGCAACCGCCGCCTGGGGAATCGACGAGCGCAACCACCATCCCGAGTGGGAGAACATCTGGAAGTCCGTGGTCATCTGGATCACCCAGTTCGACATCGGCGGCGACATCACCGGCCGCAACATCGAACTCGCCGAATACCTCATGTCCGTCTACGAGCCCTACGCGAAGACCCTCCGCCCCACCTGATCCTGTGGCCCCCCGGCCGGCTCCTGGGCTCTGCGCTGTCCAAGCCGGGAGCGCCAGTCGACTTGGACTTCCTGGCCGGCGAGCGGTCTCACGGACTTCGCCGAGGCCGGCGGTCCCGGCGGGGAGCGCTTCGGCCCTGGCTCCGACAGGAGGTTCCACGAGGCCTTGGCGCAGCTACGGAACCGGATCCAGCAGCGAGCGGACGAGCTCTCGGGTCGCTACAGGCTCACCGGTCCCGGCCTTCCGGACCACGCGGGGTGTACGTCACGACCGTCAAGCCCGGTGTCGTCGAACTGCGGCCCGCCGGTTACGACGTGCTGCGCCACGTGCGGGTGCCCCGCAAGGCCGACGACGGGTTCCTGAAGGCGCCGGTCGCGCTGCGGGAGGACGCAACGCCGTTCGTACGCGACTACCGGACCGTTCAGCAAGGACTCGCCCGCGGGGCAGAGCACCTTGGCGAAGGGCGCCGGCTCCACGACGCTTGCGGTCGATGCCCACCAGGGCGACGGACTGGCGGGCATGTCCGGAGAAGAGGTGGCGCAGGTACATGGACTTGCCGGACAGCGTCGCCCGAGGACGAGCGGCGTGAACGCCCCAGGCGTGCCGTAGCCGTTCAGCCGAGGCGCGAGGTCGGCGGGTTCCTGCTCAGGGGCGGGCGGAGCCGAAGACGCAGGCCCGGCATCGTGGGCCGGGCGATGCCCCTGTGCGGCGGGACGGCCCGCGTCTCCCGTTCCGCCGACCTGAATTCGAATACACAGGCCATTTCCGGGCCGATCAGTCTTTTGGGCACGCGGCACGGATTTGAGCATCATGGAATGAAATTCCAATATTCCATCCCAGACCTGGTCCGGCTCGACCAACGCGGTGAAAAGTGTAATCGTCGAGCTCACTGACCACCTCTTCTTTGGGGCGCATGCTTGAATGTGGCCGACCTGCCTTGCGGGGCGCACAGCAAAATGGCCTGGGCTGCCTCATGTCTACCCGTGTCCACTATCGCTCGTGCGCCGTGGCGATTGGAAAAGAGGTGGCGGTAATTTCCGCGGTGAAGCTTTCTTGGGGCACGCGCACTGCTTCGGTGTCCCTGGTGGCACTGGCGATCACGAGCACTCTGCCGGCCGCTCAAACCCTGGCCCTGGGCGGTCCGGCGGGTGTGGACGTCCTTCGTGCATCCGGCACTCCGGGAGTCCCGCAGGCCCCGGTCACGGTGTTCGTCGAGGACTTCGAGAACAACACGGGCGACACCCCGATCCTTCTGAAGGACTACGTTGGCGCTCCACCGTCGAAGGAGACGTACACGGCCGACCCACCGTGGCTGGACGCGAAACAGTGCAACGGAGTCGTCCTGAACCAGACGGGAGCGGATCAGCCCGACTGTCAAACGGCGGGTGCGGTTGGGATGGCCCGCTTGAAGAGCATGGCCAATGTGCTGGGGCAGGTCGGCGGGACGAATCCGTCGACCAACCATGCAGTGGCCGCGTACACCTACCACGAGGATCCGGGTACTGACCGTGTGGAGTTCCAGACCGAGCAGCCGATCCCGATCGCGACGCCGAACCGCTACATCACCTTCGCAGTGGACGTAGCCGGGGACAATTGCGGACTCAACGATCCGCTGCTGAAGTTCTATCTGACCGGCAGTGGTCCGGATATCCCGACTTTCACCACCCCCATCGAACCCTGCACCGACCCGAACTCCAAGCCCTACCCCGGCGGAAACGGGCTCAGGGCCGGATCGTTCGCCGGCAACAGAGCCGTACTGTTCAACGGCACCCAGTTGGGCATCAAGATGCTCAATGGGCAAGGAGACTGGAACGGCAATGACCACGCCTTCGACAACATCCGGATCCTGGACACGACTCCGCAACTGGACAAGACGTTCACTCCTGCCACGATCGACCAGGGTGGCACCTCGACGCTCACCATGACGGTGACGAACACCAGTGAGCTGGCGGCGAAGGACGACTTCGGCTTCACCGACAGCCTGCCCGCCGGGGTGAGGGTGGCCTCGGACGCGAAGGCATCGACGACCTGCGGCAACGGAGCGGTCTCCGCGGCGGCGGGGGGCTCGTCCGTCGCTCTGGTCGACGGCGACCTGGCCGCCGGACAGAAGTCGTGCACGGTCACGGTGGATGTCACCGCTGACAAGCCGGGAACGTACGTCAACCGCCCTGAAGCGATCACCACGGTCGGCCTGAATCTCCCGGACCCCGCGACCCTGACCGTCAGGATGAAGGAAGCAGCCGTGGGCACCGCGACGGGCTCGGGCGGTCTGCTGTCCGGGAATGTCGTGCAGGTGCCGGTGGACGTCCCGGTCAACGCCTGCGGCAACACCGTGAACGTCATCGGACTGCTCGACCCGGCGGCGGGAAACGCCTGCGTCAACGGCTAGCCGGGCCAAGTCCTCGTCGAGCCGGGGCCTGGCGGGCCCCGGCGGCTGTGCGCGGTGCTCAACGGTTCACGAACCGTGACCCGCTCCCGCAGGTCCGCCAGGTCGGGCCGTGACGGCGCTGATGCCGTCGTCACGTCGTCGGCCCGCAACCGTCTCAAGGCGTTGCGCGTCAAGGCACGCGAGCAGGCAAGAGCAAAGCTCATCCGCGCACAGACCGTCCCGCTGACATCACCAGCCGCCATCAACGGGGTCGAACCGGACCGGACGGCAGCGGCTGGGGCCGGAACGCCAGACAGCCACGAGGGTCCGTTCCGCGCGGTCGCGCCACACAGCGGTCGAACCCCGGAAGCGGGTGTCGCAGGTTCGAATCCTGCCGGGGCACCGAGAGAAGGGCCGGCTCAGGAGGGTTTCCCCTCCCGCGCCGGCCCTTCACCGTTTCCTGCGCCGCGCCACACACGTGCCGGAAGTCCACCAGGAGTCCACGTCAGCCCGCGTCGTCACGTGCTCATGCCCGCCAGCCGCGCGCACAAGTCCAAGGGCGCTGCTGGGCGCTTGACTGCCGACCGAACGGCGGCGCAGGCACGGGTCCGGGGGCGCCCCCGGGCCCGTGCGTCCCGGGGGCCCGGGCAGATTCCTCCCGCCCGTTGGGTCCCGGCCGGACTGGGTCTATCGTCGGAATCATGGGGCCAGCAAGAGGAGGACGGCCGGTGATGCCGCAGGACGAGGCCGTGATCGGCTGCACGGGGAAGGTACTCATCGGAACTCGCGGTTCCACAGGCCCCGGCGAAGTCCTGGTGCGCGTCAGAGGCGGTTCCGAGACCTTCCTCGCCTGGTCGGACGCCCCCCTGCCTGCAGGCACGACGGTGCTCGTGATCGAATCACGTGGATGCCGCGAGGTCGGCGTCATCGAGTGGGTGGATCCATTGGACGCGCTGGGCGGGGACACCGCCGGCGCCGGCTGAGGAGTACAGGCATGTTCGGATACCGCGTCCCCGCTCCCGACGAGGCGATGTTGATCTCGGGGGGCAGGCGGGGACTGGGGGGCGCGCCGTTCCGAGTGGTCACGGGGCACGGGAAGTTCGTGCTGCCGGTGTTCCGGAAGGTCCGGTTCCTCACCCTCTCCATGTGTGAGTCCGAGGTCACCGAGACCTGTGTGACCAGGCAGGGCATCGCGTTGCATGTCCGGGCGGTCATCGCCTTCAAGGTCGGCAACGACCACGAGAGCATCATCAACGCGGGCCAGCGTTTCCTCTCCGACCAGGAGCAGATGTCGGTGCTCACCGGCCGGATCTTCGCCGGTCACCTGCGGGCCATCATCGGCTCGATGACGGTCGAGGAGATCGTCACCGAGCGGCAGAAGCTCGCCGCGGAGGTGCTGGACACCTCGAAGACGGAGATGGCGAAGATCGGGCTGATCGTCGACTCGTTGCAGATCCAGTCGATCGACGACGGCGACACCGGCTACATCGACGCGATGTCCGCGCCGCACAAGGCGGCCATCCAGCGGCAGGCGCAGATCGCCCAGGCGCAGGCCACCCAGGCCTCTGTCGAGGCGGAGCAGGTGGCGGCCCGCAACCAGGCCGAGTACGCCCGGCAGACCGCGATCGTCAAGGCCGAGTACTCGGCCGAGGTGGACCGCGCCCAGGCGCAGGCCGCGCAGGCCGGACCGCTGGCGCAGGCACACGCCCAGCAGGAGGTGCTCGCCGCCCAGACGGAGCTGGCCCAGCGCCAGGCCAAGCTGCGCCAGCAGCAGCTGGTGGCCGAAGTCGTGAAGCCCGCCGAGGCCGAGGCCGAGCGGGTCAGGATCCTCGCGGCCGCCGAGGCGCAGCGGATGAAGATCCAGGCAGAGGCGGCTGCCTCGTACGATCGGGTCGCGCTCGACCGGATGCTGATCGACCAGCTCCCGCAGATCGTCAAGGAGGCCGCCGGCGGCCTCGCAGGCGCCAACGTCAACGTCCTCAACGGTGCGGACGGCCTCGGCGAGATCGCCGCCGGTCTGGTGTCCCAGGGCCTGACGATCCTCGACTCGGTCCGACAGAACCTGAACGGCCAGGACACCGGCGGCCACCACCCCGGGGAGAGCGAGAGCAACAGCCTGCTCCAGCTGCCCACCAGCAAGGGCAGGAAGTCGAACGACGGCCCGGTGGACGTCGACTAGGGCGGCGACCAGGTGCGCTCACGTGCAAGGTCGTCCGGGCGCCGAACGTTGTGACCCTCAACCGGCGGATTCAAGGGGTCGTCGCGACACGGGGTGAGTTGATCAAGCCGCGAGCCGTTTGGGCGGACGCTCGGCTGGGGTTTCCCAGCCGGGCGTTCTGCGTGGGCGGCTGTTATGGCGGAGCGGGAGTTGCGGCCGACGATGAGGTCGCCTTCCCAGTGGCCGGGGACGGCCCGGTCGGCTGCTCCGGCGGGCCGTTCGCCGATCATCGACATGGGGTCTGGGTAGCGCGGCCGGCGCTTGGCGGCACGGCGGTGCGGGCGGCGCATGGCGCGTCCGGTGCGCAGGCTCGGGTGGGTTCGCGGCGCCGTTCGCCCCGGCCCTGGACCAGAGGGCCCGGTCGGCGGCAGGCCCCCGCAGCTGGGACGAAAAATCGACCAGCTCGATCCTTTCGTTATGGAGATTCATCGCTCAATTGATTCCGGCGCAGAAGAATTAGGTCCGCCCCCGCTTCCCGCCTACATCCCCAATCGTGCCGAAGCGCTGCCACACCCTATTGAGCAAGGTGTTCACGACAGGACCTCGGCCGAGGGCTCCGGCGCCGTTGTGCCGCTACGCCGGCGCAGGGCTGTCCGACGCGACCAGGGCCGTCTCAGGACGGTGCACAGCGCGACCAGGTCTGCGGCGACGAGGGCTGTGACGTCGGCCCAGTTGTAGGGCAGCGTCAAGGCAACCGGAAGGGCCACCAGCAAGGCGACCCCTTGCAGGACGGTGGAAATCTCCGCCAGATCCGTCACCACCGCGCCTCTCCATGTGCGGAATGCCGAAATCCCCCAGAGCAGAGGAAACAGCAGACAGACGATTGCCGCGACGGCGAAAAACGGCAAGGCGATCACGTTCCCCATGTTTCCGCCGCCAGGTGAGTCGTCGCCGGGGTCGACCACCGGGTGGTCCACGTACCGTTTCGCGACGAGTGTCGCCTGCAGGAACACGGCGGGGAACACGGCTGAGGCCAAAGCCGCCGCGCCATACCGGCGCCAGGATCGTGTCGCCGCCCCGCCGATCGCTGCCACCGCTACTCCCTGTTCCGTCCAGCCTGCCCGCGGACAACACAGCGGCCACCGTAACGACGGATCGAAGCCGCCAAGCCCCGATGACGGTTCAGCCCCAGCACCGACGGGCCCACCAACCGTCGTCCGGGGAGGCGAAGGGGTCGGGCCAGGTGCGTGTCAGGTAGAGCGCGTCGAGCGGTTCGACCATGGCCCGAAGTTCGCGGGCAGGGCGCGAAGGCAGGGCGTGCAGCGCAAGTTCGAGGATCCCGCGTTCGTCAGTCGTGCAGAAGGGATTGCACAGCGGGCAGCCGCAGCCACCGGACAGTGCGCGAGCAGGACGGCGGGCTGTACGTGACCACTGAAGCAAGGCCTGGGCCACCGCCCCCGGCCACAGCCGTTCACGTTCCAGTTGAGCGGCAGCAGCGGCAAGTCTCCGCGAACCCCGGGAGAACCCCGGCTCTGACGGTCCTCCTGGCCGCATACGCGGAGCACGAGTTGCAGCCCGGACCTGAGACGGCCGTCTACGCGGCATCGTCCTCTCTGAGTCGCTTCACACGGACAGGCTGCCAGACTCCTCCCGCATGCACCATGGCCGGGGACCGGCTCGTCCGGCCGGTAAGTCCTGACATCCACAGCTGACATCAACGGCACAGGACGAGGACGTGCACGTACGCCCTCGTCCGAGGGCTCGGGCGCTCGGCCCCAGCCCCAATACCGACTCGGGATCGAACTCCCGAAGCGGGTGTCGCAGGTTCGAATCCTGCCGGGGCACACGATGAAG
>NZ_JBHYKH010000030.1:0-10094 GCF_042741275.1 Streptomyces sp. NPDC058964 | reverse complement strand
GTGGCGAGTTATCGACCCCGCGCGGGCAACTCTCGCCGGGGCGTGATCAGGAGGGTTTCCTCCCGAGCCGGCCCTTGGCCGTTTCAGGCGCCGTGCCACGCGCGTGCCGCTACGGGGCCGCAGGCTCCCTCTCGATCCGGGCTCTCGCCCCGCCGCCCAGCAGCTGGGCGAGCGTGCTCACCGCCCCGTCGATCTCGCGGGCGCACCCGTACAGCACAGGGTGGGGCTTTCCCCACGGGTCCGCGATGTCGTCCTCGGCCGGCGGGACCGGGGCGGGGGGGGCCCCGCGCCCCCCGCGGGGGGGCCCGGCCGCCCCGGCCCGGGCCCCCCCCCCCCCGGGCGCGCTCCGCAGCAGGGAATACGCCTCCCACAGGGTCTGGCCGCAGCGGGCGTACTCCTGTGTGGCCGCGTCCAGCAGGCGTACCGCCTTGCGCGGGTCGCCGCGCCGCTCGGCCAGCGCGGCCTCGGCCCGCAGGGCGGCGGCGCGCTGGCCGCCGAGACCGAGCCGGTTGGCCACCCGGGCCGCCTGCGCGGCCCAGCGGGCGGCCCGGTCCACGTCACCGGCGGCGAGGGCGGCGTTGACGAGGGTGTCCAGCTGGCCCGGACGGATCGACGGCTGCAGCAGGGGCAGGCCGACGCCGCCGCCGGCCGTCGTGATGGCCTCCTGCGCGCGGTGCGGGTCACCGCTGACGAACGTGGCGTGCCCGAGCATGCACCAGGCCAGCGCGGACCACCAGCCCTTGCTCCCGCCGGCCGTCGCGACCGCCTCCTCACCCGTGGCGAGCGCGTCGGGATCCCCCAGCGGACGGGACACCAGCAGCACCAGCGTCTTGATGGCCAGCGCGAAGGCCAGCAGGTCGTCGCTGCCCGCCGCGCGCGCGATGGACTCCGCCTCCTCGGCCGCCTCCAGCGCGGACGGCAGCCGGCAGGTGCCGAGATGGACGAAGGCCCGGCTCGTCAGCAGGTGCGGCAGGACATGGAGCCGGCCACCGCGCCGGGCTATGTCGAGCCCCCTGGTGATGTGCCGCTCGGCATCGGCGTAGCGCTCCAGCAGGGTTTCCGCCCAGGACAGCCAGACCAGCGCCTCGCACAGCGCCGTGAGGTCGGGGTCCGTCAGGGCGTCCGTGAGCCCACGGGCCGCGTCGGCGAACCGGGCGGCCGCTTCCGTCTCGCCCTCGTACGCCTCGCCGAGTGCCGCCAGTGCCAGGGCGGCGGCCTCACCGGTGGGGTCGTCGTCGCAGCGGGCGATGGCGACGGCCTCCGCGACGTCGGCCCGTGTCTCGGGATAGGACGTGGTCTGCAGGGCCGACATGCCGAGGGCGAGCCTCAAGGAGACCGCCTGGGCCGGCGACGGACCCGGATGGCGGGACAGCTCCCCGCGCAGCAGTGCGGTGGCCTCGGGGGAGTGGCCGAGATACCGCTCCATCACGGCGCACTGGGCGACCGCCTCCGTCCGCAGCTCGGGGTGATCCTTGCCCGACGTCCTGATCAGGCCGTGGAGCAGGTTCCGGCTCTCCCTGAGACTGCCGCTCACACCGAGCGCGCGGGCCCGCGCCAGGACGATCTCGCCGCGGTCACGCACCAGTTCGGGCGTGTCGGGCATGTGGCGCAGGACGACGTCCAGCAGATGGGCAGCGGTTCCCGGCGCGGTCGACTCGAACTGTGCGGCCGCCTCGGTCAGAACGGCCGCGGCCCTGGGGTCCCAGCCGGTCAGCGACCGTGCGACGTGGTGCGCCCGTTCGGTGACGGGAACACCACGGCGGGCCAGCTCCTGAGCGGCGCGGCGATGGACCTCGGCACGCCGCCCCGGTGCGATGTCCTCGTAGACCAGGGCCCGTAGCACCGGGTGCCGGAGCATCCAGCGGCCGCCCGGCCCGGATCGCAGCATGTCCCGCGCCGCCAACGCGTCGGCGTGGTCGTCCGTCTCCCCGGTGGTGAGCCCGGTCGCCACGGCCAGCATGGGTGTCGTGGCGTGGTCGCCGAGTACGGCCACCGCTTCGACGACCAGCCGCTGTGGTCCGGTCAGCGTGGTCAGTTCGTCGAGCAGGAGCGCGGCGAGGCCGCTGGGCACACCGGCCGGGTTCGCGGTGCCGGCGTCAGAGGTCGCGCCGGGCAGCGGCGCCCCGCCGCGGTGTGCGTGCAGCAGGGAGAGCAGATACAGGGGGTTGCCCTCGCTCGCCGCGTACAACTGCCGGGCCAGGTCCTCCGGGACGTCGGGGGCGAGCGCCCGGATGGACTCCTGCTCGGGCAGCGGATCCAGCTCCAGATGGAGCACGGCTCCGCCGTCGCCACCGCGCGTCAGCGCCGCGGCCAGGGAGGTCGGGGTCTGGCGGGCCCGTCGTGCCACGACCAGCAGGACCCGGCCGCGCGCGGGGTGCCGGACCAGATGGTCCACGAGTTCCCGTGACGCCGGATCGGCCCAGTGCAGGTCGTCGATGGCGAGGACCAGACCGCGCTCGCCCAGCCGCGTGAGGAACGCGGCGACGGCGCGCCGCAGCCCGAAGCGGGCGGCGGCGCCTCCGTCCGGCGTGTCGCTCGGCGCGTGCCGGATGCCGTGCAGCACCGCCTCCGCCTCGGTGAGGGCGGGGTCCGCGCCGGGTGCGCCGGGGTGGGCGTCGGCGAGAGCGTCGGTGAACGCCTGGAAGGGCACGTGCTGTTCGTACTCCGTGGCCCGGCCCCGGAGCACCGTGAGCCCGGCCCGACGGGCCCTGGCGCACACTTCGCCGAGCAACCGGCTCTTGCCGATGCCGGGTTCACCGGTGATGTCGACGACCGCCGGCTCCCCGGGCCGCCCGATCCCGGCGATCAGGGCGTCGAACCGTGACAACTGCGACGACCTGCCCACCAGTTCCGCCACGCTCGCCCACCCCCACAGGCACCCGGTCCGCCCCCGCCGACCACTCCTCGCACAGCCAACCCTAAGGTCCGCCACCGGCACACAGGCGCCACGGACCGGTCAGGTTCGAGGCCGGTCAGGGAGTGAAGACCTCTTCGAGGCGGTCGATGGCCCCGTCGGCACCGAGGTGGTACTTGAAGACCAGGCCGCTGTCCGGGTGCGCTTCCAGCCAGTCGAGGAACTCCTGGACGCCGATGTGCTGGTTCTCCGTGCTGTCCACGACGGGGTTGGTGGCGGTGACGTACGCGGCCTGGTCCATGGGCAGGTAGGTCTCCTTGCCGACGGTCTCGAAGGGCGCGCCGTCGGAATCGGCCGTGGGACAGCCCCAGTTGCCGTACTTGACGATCAGGTTCAGGGAGCCGCCTTCGGGGGTGTAGCGGTAGACCGCGATCTCGTCGGGGGAGATGGGCATCTTGTGGTCGCACCCGTCGTCCGGGCCGCCGGTGCCCGCGGCGATGGGCGTGCTCGAAGCCTTGGAGGCGGCGGGGGCCGGGGCGGCCGCGGTCGGCTTGCCGCCGGTGCCCGTGCCGGCGGAGGACTTGGCCGCCGGCTTGGCGCCGACCGCCGTGGCGCCACCGCTCGGGTCCGCGGCGGCGGCCGTGTGCCCCGCGCCCGGCTTCGCGCCACCGTTGTCGCTGCCGCCGCCGGTGCCGTTGCAGCCGCTGAGCGTCAGCGCCAGAACGCCGGCGGCGCAGACGGCCGCTGCGGTGGGTCGGAAGGCGATCGGTCTGCGACGGCCGGTCTTCGTGGTCGGTGCCATGCGGGTCCCCCTCGGGTGGTGACATCCCCTGGTGCGGGCGATGCGATTCGGGAAGGGGGACGAGTTTCCGTCGGCCGCAGTTTCACCTGCTCAGGTTCGTTGCGACCCCGTGACATGCGGTCGACGCCCGCTCGGATCCGCGGAGCGGGACCGAACGTCCGGGGGCCTTGCGGCGTCAGGGGGGAAAGACCTCACGAAAGGCCCACCCATGACGGTCGTCCGTGTCACCCCCCGGTCCCTGCTGCCCCGCCTCGCCCTCGCCGGAGGCCTGCTGTGGGCGACCGGCGCCTGCGGGGGGACGCCGGAGCCCGGCGCGGCGCCCTCGCACCGGGCCCCGCAGGTCCGTGCCGCCTGGAAAGAGCCGGCCGACTACGCGTACACCCTGAGCTCGACCGCAGGCGAGCGGGCTCTCATCGGCACGTTCCGGGTGACCGTACGCGGCGGCAAGGTGGTGAAGGCGGTCGGGCTCGACGAGGAGAGCCGCCGTGTGGTCCGCCGCTCGCCCGGCATCGTCCCCACCATCGGCGCCCTGCGGGCAGAGCTCGAGCGGGCGCGGCGGGACGAGGCGGACACGGCGGAGGCGGAGTACGCGGCCGACGGGCACCCGCTGCGCATCACCCTGGACTGGGACGAGAGCGCCGCCGACGACGAGGCCCGGTACGTCATCAGCGCGTACGAGCCCGGCGTCCCGTCGGGAACATGACCGGGCGGAGAACGCCCCGATCGCCGTCGCGTTCCGGTTCCGGCCGCCCTCCTCCATGCAGGGCCACCGCGCTGTCACCAAGGTGCCCGGGCGGCACAGCTAGGGCGGAGCCGTGCGCAGCGCGCGCAGTACCGCCCAGATGACGGAGATGAACGGCACGGCCACGATGGCGCCGATCACGCCGGCGACGATGCTGCCCGCGATGACGGACACGGCGACGACGAGCGGGTGCAGGCTGACCGCCCAGCTCATCACCAGAGGGTGGAGCACATGCCCCTCCAGCTGGCCGATGACGACGATGAGGACCAGCACGGCGGCAGCCGTGAGCGGGCCGCGTCCGGCGAGGGCCACCACCGTTGCCACACCGAGCGCGACCGGCGAGCCCACCAACGGTACGAACGTGGCGAAGAACTCGAGCAGCGTCAGCGGCAGCGCGAGCGGTACCCGCAGCACGAGCAGGGCGACACCGACGAGCACGGCGTTGGTGGCGGCCACGATGATGATGCCCCGGGTGTACCCGGCGAACGTCCGCCAGGCCGCACGCCCCGCGCGGTCCCACACCGGTCGGGCTCCGCGGGGCAGCAGCTGGTCGCGCGCCCAGCCCCACATGCGCTCGCCGGAGTGGATGAAGAAGACCGACGCGAACAGCGCCAGCGCGGCCCCGGTGACCAGCTCGACGAGTCGGCCGAGACCGCTGATGGCGCTGCTCAGCAGATTTGCCCGATGTGTGTCGATGTAGTGGGTGACCTGTCCCTGGAGATCCGTCAGCTTTCCGGGACTGAGCCGGAACGGCGGTCGCCGGAGCCACAGTTCGATCCGGTCGATTCCGCCCCGGAACTCACCCACCAGGTTCGTCGACTCGCCCGCCACGGCGTTGCCCACCAGAGCCAGCAGGGCGAGGAGGACCAGCAGGCTGCCCACCACCGCGACGGCGACGCTCAGGGATCTGGGGAACACCCGGTTCAGCAGGTCGGCCAGAGGGCGCAGCACCGACGTGACCACGAATGCCAGGAACAGCGCCCCGGCGATCAGCTGGAAGCGGCCGAGGACGGTGAAGACGCCGTACACGATGACGGAGACGAGCAGCAGGCGCCAGGCGTACGCCGCGGCCACGCGCAGCCACGGCACGGTCCGCTCGGCCACCGAGCCGACCGGGGACGTGACGGTCTCCGGGCCGTGGCGAGCGGGCGGCGGAAGCCGCACGGAGTGCGCGGGCCGGCTGCCCAGCACCACGCCGCCGGCCCTGCGCTCTCGCCCCCGACCGCCCGTTCCGGCCACCACGTCCCACACCACCTCGCCGTTCCTGACAGCCAGTCATGTTGAGAGCAAGGTAAGGGCAGCCGGGCGGGGGACGGGGCGCAACGCGCCCGGCCGGGCCCGTCACCGAGTCGAAAGGGTGGCCCGTCGGGGGCGCGGCGGTGCCGCGGTCGCTCAGGCCCGCAGCGGGTTGGAGCGGTGCGCGGCGAGGAGGTACCAGGCGGTGGCTCCCGTGTGCCGGTACGGGTAGTAGCCGAAGCCGAAACCGGTGTCGAGAGGGCTGCTCGCCGAGACGACTCCGCAGCGTTCGGCCAGTGCCCTGCCGCCGGCGGTCTGGCCGTGGCCGAGCAGGTCCTGTGCCCTCTCGACGGAGGTGAGCAGGCGCCGGGCGTGCTCCTCGTCACCCGGTGCGCGACGGTTGCGCAGGGCGAGCGCGAGGTGGGCCGTCCCCTCGAACCACACACCGTGCCGATCGGGCTTGGGCTGGTTCGGCGCTATCGGGGCGTCCTCGTCGGCCAGGAGAGCGGCCGAGCTGAAGGTGACTCCTTCGTACGACCGGCCCACGGGCACGGTGCTGTTGGGGCGCTCGGCGGTGTCCAGGACGGCCAGTTCGGTCCCGGCCCAGTCCAGGGAGCGGGCGTGCGACGCGGTACCGAGGGCGAGGTGGGTCCAGGTCTGGGTGTCCTCGGGCACGGGTGACCTGTTGATCGTGACCCCGTCGTTCGTACCGGTGTAGAAGAAGCCGCCCGAGGGCTCCCACATCCTCCGGACGAAGGCCTCCGCTCGTGCGCGCCGCTCGAGCCACACCCGGTCGCCGGTGAGCCTTGCCAGCCGTCCGAAGAGGCCGACGAGGTCGGTGTTGTGCTCGGTCGAGGTGTACGGCAGTGGCCTGCCGGCCCCGTCGACCCCGAACTTGTAGCCGCCGAGGGGCTCGTCGGTGCGCCCGTTGCGCTCGATCCAGCTTCCGAGCCGGAGGGCGCCGGCGAGGAAGCGACGGGCACCGGTCCGGTGGGCCAGTGCGCTCAGGGCGATACCGGCCCAGGCCATGTCGCCGACCGCCGTGCCGGTGAAGCCGAACTGGGTGCCCACGTTGGCGGTGCCGTCCGCGCGGACGAATCCGTCCGGCTGCTCCGAGCCGTCGTAGAAGGTGTACGGCCCGACGTTGTACGCCTGACGCAGCCTGCCGTCGTCGTACGCGGGGTCATGGGCCTGCGCGTAGAGCAGCGCGTCGCCGAGTGCCACGGCCCGGGTCCGGCCGTCCTCCGTGCGGACGGCCAGCAGGGCCAGGATCGTGAGCGCGTTGTCGTAGGTGAAAGCGGTGCTGAACAGGCCGGCCTGGTCGGTGTAGCTCTGGGCCAGCCGGATCTCGCCGTGCTCCGGGTAGGCGTCCTGGGCGGCCGCGAGGAAGGCACAGGCGCGGCGCCGGGGGGAGGTCCCGGTGGAGCGCTGGACCTGCGCCGCGTGGGCAGTGCCGGTACCGGCTGTGGTGAGGGCCGCGGCACCGAGGCCGAGGCCGGTGCCGATGAGCATGCGGCGGCTGATCGCCGGGCCTTGACTGCCGGTCATGGGTCTCCTCGGGAGGTGCGGGGGCGCGGGGCCGTGCGTTCTGAGAGCGCTCTCAAGAGTGCGCGCTCATTCTGCTGTCGCGGCCGGACCGGGTCAACGTCCCGGTGCGAGCGGATGGTTGACGGGCAGGGGAGGGGCGGGAGCCGGGCTGTCGGCCTGGCGGCGATGGTGGGGTATGATTGATGCAGAGTCAGCCCCGAGAAATTCGTGGTGCTGCCTGTGCGTTGGTGGTCCAAGGAAAGACGCCCCGCTTCCTGCGGGGAAATGCAGGTGCAAGGCCTGCCCGGCGCTCGACTGTGAGCCCCGTCCCGTGTCGTGCGGGACGGGGCTCATGTGTTTCCGGCTCCCGCCACCGGCATCGGTCTGTGTCCGGTACTCGCGCGGCGACCGGCCGAAAGGCTTCGCCGAAGGGGCACAACACGGCCGGGGACAGCCAATTTGAGCCGTTGGCCTGGTGTGGCCATGACAATCCACCCGTGCGGTGTCACTCTGCTGTCCGCACGTTCACCACATGCTCACGGCTTTCTCACAAGCAGCTCACTTCTGCGTGCACCGCCGAGTCGGCGCCGTCTCGTGCCGTGCCCTTCCCGCCCGTGCGCCGCCGGAGGGCCCCACCCGGCCCGACCCGCTCTCCCGGACCCCGGTCCGACGCCCCCACAGAAGGAGAACGCCTTGTTCCGGCAGGACCCTCACCCGCATCGCAGATACACCGGTGCCCTGGTGCTCACCGCCGTAGGTGCACTGCTCACCGCCGGAGTGCAGGCCGGCACCGCCTCGGCCGCCGACGGCGCCGGGCACACGAAGATCCTCGCAACGCCCCGGTCCGGCGCGGCCCCCGCACGGCTCTCCCCGGAGAAGCACGCCGCGCTCGTCAGGAGCGCCGCCACGGGTGCCGCCGCCACGGCGAAAGAACTCGGCCTCGGCTCCAAGGAGAAACTCGTCGTCCAGGACGTCGCTCGGGACACCGACGGCACCACCCACACACGCTACGAACGGACGTACGCGGGCCTGCCGGTCCTCGGCGGCGACCTGGTCGTCCACGCCAAGGGCGGCCGCCTCACCGTGTCGAAGGCCACGAAGGCCGCCATCGCCCTTCCGGCCGTCACACCGAAGGTCTCCTCGGCCGCGGCGAAGGCCGAGGCGCTCGCCACCGCCCTGCGGGCCGGCGCCGAACACGCGAAGCCGAACGGCAGTCCGCGTATTGTCGTCTGGGCCGCCGGTGCCAGGCCCGTTCTGGCCTGGGAGTCGGTGGTCAAAGGATTCCAGGACGACGGAACGCCCAGCGAGCTGCACGTCATCGCCGACGCCGCCACGGGCAAGCGCGTGTTCCGGTTCGAGGCAGTCCACACGGGCACCGGCACGGGTCGGTTCAGCGGAACCGTGCCGCTCGGCACCACGCTCTCCGGTTCGACGTACCAACTCGTGGACGGCGACCGCGCCGGACACCGCACCTACGACCTGAACCAGGGCACCTCCGGCACCGGCACCCTCTTCACGGACGACGACGATGTCTGGGGCGACGGCACCCAGGGCAACCGCCAGACCGCCGGCGTGGACGTCGCCTTCGGCGCCGCGGCGACCTGGGACTACTACAAGGACGTCTTCGGCCGCAACGGCATACGCGACGACGGAGTCGCCGCCTACAGCCGGGCCCACTACGGCAACAACTACGTCAACGCGTTCTGGTCCGACACCTGCTTCTGCATGACCTACGGCGACGGCTCGGGCAACACGCACCCGCTGACCGCGCTCGACGTGGCGGCGCACGAGATGAGCCACGGTGTCACCAGTGCGACCGCCGGTCTCGACTACTCCGGCGAATCGGGCGGTCTCAACGAGGCCACCTCCGACATCTTCGCCGCGGCCGTGGAGTTCCACGCCGACCTGCCCGCCGACGTCCCCGACTACCTGGTCGGCGAGAAGATAGACATCAACGGCGACGGCACGCCGCTGCGCTACATGGACGCGCCCTCCAAGGACGGCGCGTCCCGCGACTACTGGAGCTCGTCACTGGGCGGCCTCGACGTCCACTACTCCTCCGGCCCGGCGAACCACTTCTTCTACCTGCTGTCCGAGGGCAGCGGCGCGAAGACCGTCAACGGGGTGGCGTACGACTGCCCCACCTACGACGGCCGGGCGGTGACCGGCATCGGCATCGGGAACGCACAGCGCATCTGGTACCGCGCCCTCACCACGTACATGACCTCGACCACCAACTACGCGGGAGCCCGGACGGCGACGCTGCAGGCCGCGGCCGACCTCTTCGGCGCCTACAGCCCGACCCATCTCGCCGTGGCCGACGCGTGGGCGGCGATCAACGTCGGCAACCGCATCGCGCCGGGCGTGAACGTGGCACCGGTCGCGGACCAGACCAGCGGGGTCGGACAGTCGGTGTCCCTCCAGACCGACGCGTACACCACCAACACCGGCGCGGGCCTGTCCTACGCGGCGACCGGCCTGCCGGACGGACTGACGATCAGTTCCACGGGCCTGATCTCGGGCGTGCCGACCACGGTCGGGACCAGCGATGTCACCCTGACGGTCACCGACGACACCGGTGCGGCGGCCACCGTGCGCTTCGGCTGGCGGGTGGCCTACATCTACGCCAACACCACCCGCGTCGACATCCCCGACGCCGGTGCCGCGGTGGAGTCACCGGTCACCGTCACCGGCCGGCCCGGCAACGCCTCCGCCACCACACAGGTCTACGTCAAGATCATCCACACCTACCGGGGTGACCTGACCGTCGACCTCGTCGGCCCCGACGGAACCGTGTACTCGCTGCTGAACCACAGCGGCGGCTCCGCCGACGACGTGGACCAGACGTTCACCGTCGAGGGCCCCCCCCCCCCCCGCGCCGGGGCCAGCGGGGAGGGGGGGGGGGTCCACCAACCGGCCGCCGGGGGGGGGCA